>CAZTFS010000004.1:0-45985 GCA_964613045.1 uncultured Eubacteriales bacterium | reverse complement strand
TCTTGAATAATAAACAACAAGAGTTTTCATTTGTTCCCGTACCTTTCAGTAAACAATAATTTGTCGAACCGTTTCAATTAACAATTTACAATTTACAATGTACAATGATTTACAAAAAACCGCCTGTATCGCTGCATCTGCACGATTGTAAATTGTACATTGTACATTGTTAATTGGCTTGATAAATTCTGATTTATTTGAGTGCTTTGACCAATTCCGTCATTCCGGGGAAATCCGAAAGGGTCTGACTGTAGTATGCGTAGGTGATATTCATATCTGTGTCCACTGCTGCCAGAGCACAGAGCTGCAGCTCTCTGTTCTTGCTTTCTGACGAGTCTGAAACTGCAGACATCAGTTCCTCTGCCATTTCGGTATCAAGCAGATTTTTGATGTTTCCGTTTGTCATCTTGATATAAGCTTTGTCACCTGCAATGAAATTTATATAACTGTCTGCTTCAAAAATATTGAATCGGTCATAAAGCTTTGCTTGCGGATCGGCAATAAGCTCAAACGGATACTTTTCCTGAGCTTCTTTTATGATGTCAATATCAGACTGAATAACGACCTTGATATCGTATCCCATGACCTTTAAAACAGTATGGGATTTTTTCAGCAGAGAAAGAGTCTGCTGACATACTTCACAGTCGTAATATCTTGAAAACACTATAAGGGTTGGCTTCTGAATTGTTTCGGAGAGTTCAATATCTTCACCGTTTGCGGAATCGTAAACAAAGCCCTCCAGTTTTCTGCCTTTTTTCAGAGTCTTATGATAAGGAGCACCGTTTTCAGCCCTGTCTTTTTTTGCTTTTTCAACAGCCCTCTTGAAGCGTTCCATTGTTTTTTCAAGCGTTTCTCTTGAACATGCAATATTGATCCTCTGATAGCCTCTGCCTGCACTGCCGAACATTTCACCGTAGTCAAGGAAAATGTCCGCATCTCTGAGCATCTTCTTCATCTCAACATGAGTCATATCAAGTTCACGCATATCTATCCAGAGGAGATATGTGCCTTCAAGTGGTGAAACTTTTATTTCGGGAATGTTTTCAGACATAAAACGTTCAACATATTCGGCGTTGGAGTTGATGACGGTAATAAGCTCATTCAGCCATTTCTCACCTTTATTGTAAGCTGCCTGACATGCGGTATATGCAACTGTATTAAGCGAACTTTGCATGTTTATCATTGCAATTGCTTTTGTCTTTGTACGGATCTTATCGTTGGGTATGATAATATTTGAACACTGAAGACCTGCAAGATTGAAAGTTTTGCTCGGAGCCGTGCAGACAGCACAGTTTTCGGTTGCACGTTTTGATGCGTTCAGAAGGACAGTGTGTTTATGTCCGGGCATGATAATATCGTGATGGATTTCGTCGTCAATGATAAATACCGAGTTATCACAGCATATATCTGCAACTCTTTTTATTTCGTCCTTTGTCCAGACTCTTCCTACAGGGTTATGAGGATTGCAGAAAAGTATGGCAGTATTCTTTTTATCAGATGCTTTTTTCAGAAGATCTTCAAAATCTATCTCAAAATGACCGTTTCGGTTGATAAGCTTGCTGTAGACGGGGATTCTGTCCTTTGCGACGACAGCCATGTCAAAGGGATAGTATACGGGAGTAAGAATGATGATGCCGTCACCGGGGGCAGTTGCGGCTTCAATAATAAGCCCCAGAGCGTTTACAACGCCGGGAGTATTGACTATCCACTCTTTTTTTACGTCAAAATCATGTCTTCTCTTCATCCATGAACAAACAGATTCGAGAAACGCATCTGTTGCATGGGTGTAGCCGAGAATATCGTTATCTATAAGTTTTTTGAGTTCTTTTTTTATTTCGGGAGCAGTGGGAAACTCCATGTCAGCTACTGAAAGCGGAACCGTATCAACAGAAGCATGAGCCTGAGCATCCCATTTGCTTGAACCGCAGTTTGATCTGTCGGGAATTGATGTAAAATCGTATTTCATAATAAAACACCGCCTTGGTTTTATGATAACACAAGGCGGAAATGATGTCAATAATTCAAAGGATTTATGACTGTTATATATTAATATTCGGGTTGTCGGTTCTGTTGTTATTGTTTGACTTTTGTGAGTCGGACAGCCGATGGTTGCTCCTTCAATTTTATATTCAAAAATTTCATAAAACACCTCTGATTATTGATATTTTTAACCAAATGTGCTATGATATCTTTACGGAGGTGTTTTTATGATCTATTCAGATTGGATGTCCTATATTGATGATGATGTTAAAATAACCAAGCTCGTTATTCCCGGTTCTCATAATGCGGGTAGTTTCGGCATGAATCGGATGGCTTGTTGTCAGGATGATGATTTTTATACACAGTTCAGATACGGTATCAGACATTTCTGCATAAGACTCGACACAAAACACGACGGTACCATTGTTCTCTCTCACGGTATTTCAAAGGGAATCGAATTTGAAGAGGCATTGTATCAGATCAGAAAAATGATAGATGCCAATGACACCGAGTTCCTTATTCTTGATATAAGGGAGTATTATGAGCAGCAGATAGGCCCTGTTAAGCTTAAATACAAGGCTGACCCGAAAAAAGCGGATGAGCTTCTGAAAAAGTACATAGATCCCGAAAAATACGCATTCTGTGATTTTGAAAAGATCAGCGATGTTACTTTAGGTGATATTCGAAAGGCAGGAAAACGCTATATTCTTATTAATGAAAAAAAGGATTATGCATACAGCTGTGACTGTGAATGCATTCTGCCCTGGGATAAGAAAGTTTTCGGTTCGCATGCGGCGGATTTTGCGAGAGGTACGCTTAAAGTTTTTGACGAAAACAGCACCGAGGGCTTTTACCGGTTCCAGACTCAGCAGACACCCAATATCGGCACTGATGTGGGGCTAATGTCTCCGAGAAAGCTTGATATGTCCATGCGGCCGTATTTTAAATACATAATCGAACAGATCGCCGTTGAGCCTGAAAGACTTGAAAAAGTCAATATTATAGCAGGTGACTTTATGACTTACGATCATGCAAAAGTCAGGGACATTTTAAGATTGAATCTTATAAAAAAGTATGTTAAAAAAGGTCTCGAGGCAGAATTTGCAAACGGACTTTATTGATAAAAAGCTTGTAATAAAATTTTAGTTGTTGTATAATGAGTGCATGTTGTTAAAAGGAGATGTATAGATGAAACATTATTCTTCTGTTATTATCGGTCATATTACTATGGACAGAAATGTCGATCATCTCGGCAATGAAATAAGAAGTCCCGGCGGTGCGGTTATTTTTTCTTCAGCATCTGCTAATGCTCTCGGTCACAATGTTCTTGCTCTTACAAAGGTTGCAAAGGCTGATCAGGAGCGACTGTCTGCATTTACAGTGCCCGAGGAGAATATTCTTTGTCTTGATTGCCCCAATTCTTCAAATATGTACAATCAGTACTTCACTCCGGATAAGGAGAGAAGGAAATGTGTCTGTACATCTGTAGGCACTCCTTTTGTGGCTGAGGATATTCCCGATGATGTGTCTGCTGATATATTCCATTTTGCGGGTCTTGTATACGGTGACTTTCCCAATGAACTTATAAAGTCAATGTCGGAAAGAGGAAAGATAGCTGTTGATGTGCAGGCTTGTCTTCGACATGTTGATGTTGAAAACGGCGGTACTATGTATTTTGAGGATTGGAAGGATAAGACGGAGATGCTTCCGTATATTGATTTCCTCAAGACTGATGCGGCTGAGGCTGAGATACTGACGGGACTTGAAGACAGATACGAAGCCGCAAAGCTTCTTCATTCCTGGGGAGCAAAGGAAGTCGTGATAACTCATAATACCGAGGTCATCGCTTACGACGGTGAAAAATTCTGTTCATGTCCCATTAAGGCAAGAAATTTAAGCGGCAGAACGGGCAGAGGAGACACCACCTTTGCGGCATATATTAATGAAAGACTCAATAACACCATGGAGCATTCACTTTTGTATGCAACCGCAACAGTTTCCCTTAAAATGGAAACTCCCGGACCTTTTAAGGGTACAAAGCAGGATGTTGAAAATTATATAAAGGAATTTTATCCTGAATTTTGCTGATAAATAAAAGTAATCACCCGAGGCAGTGCTTCGGGTGAATTTTTTCGGTTTATTTATAATATCGTCCTGTTCTTTTAAGGTTTATTTTTTTATTAAGATGTTCTTCTTCCATTCCGGGGTGGAACAGGAACAGCTTGCCGTCCTTACTGCAGCTTACATCAACTTCGATCATGTCAGCCCCTTGTTTAAGTGCAATTTCATAAGAGGCAAGGGTGTTGCAGGGGATATTTCCGCCGCACGCACCTCTGTGAGCAACGATTATAATGTTTTCCTTTGATTTATTTAAAAGATCAAATTCCATTGACTGTCATATCCTTGTTATTCAGTATATAAAAAGTTTCAGGATACGTCAATTTATTATTTTTCATGATAAATGAATGATACTGTGTATATTTTTTGTGAATTGAAAAGCCGGTGGTAAAAAACAGAAACCGGCATAATATATATTAAACAAAATATATAGAAAAATTCAATTGCAGGTTGAAAATTTGTTTAATGTGTGGTATATTTGATTTAAAGAAAGAGATTTCTTAAATCAAAAAAGGATGTGATTTTATGTCAACCGAACTAAACAAAAACAACCGTATTCTTAGTATTGACCGTTTCAGAGGTACAGTAATTTTCTGTATGGTCATCTTTCAATTTATTGCATACTTCGATAATCTCGGAGTCATTTCAAATATCAGTTCACATGCACCCGATGCAAATGCGATATACATTTTCCCCAATTATGCAATTGCCGATGTTATCGCACCGATGTTTATTCTTGCAATCGGTTTAACGTACGTACCGTCATTCAGACGCAGAGCTGAAAGTGACGGCACAAAAGCAGCTGTGCTTCATTTCGTATGCAGAAATCTTACACTTATAGGTATAGGAGTCTGCATGAACGGTATCAACAATATCCTTAACGGCGAGACCGAGCCGCTTAATATGGTCATTATCGTTCTTACTGTCGGTGTTCTTGTTTCAGGAATACTTACCCTTATTCTCGGAGCATTCAAGGCTAAAAAAGCAAAGAAAGTCTGTTCAAAAATTCTGCAGATCATACTTCTCGTTATGGGTGTTGCGGGAATCGTAATTACGACGGTCAATTTCATTATGCTTTGCCTCGGTAAAACTGCCGATTCATACGGATATTGGCTCGTTCTTCATCATATCGGTTTTGCCGGTCTTGTAGCCCTGCCATTTGTGGCAATAAGTGCCAATAACGGAACGGGGGGGGCAACCAGACTTATTTCGGGAATTTCAATTCTTGTTCTCTTTGCTGTTTTCCACGAAGGAGACCTTTCGGGAGATTTATTTGCAAACAATATGGAGCTTGTTGATGTTGTTGCTGACGGAGGTCTTGCAGGAGGATTTGCCTACGGAGCAATGATGCTCATATATACATTCTTTGCTGAGCTGTATTATAAAAACAAGAAGACATTCCTGATTTCTGTAGGAGTATTTGCTCTTCCCGTAATTGCAATTCTTGTGGGAGTCTATATGACTCTTCCTGCGGGACTTGATACTTACGCAAACGCTCTCAGCACATTCCTTCCCATAAACAAAGGCAGTATAAGCCCGTCTTATGTGCTTGTTTCCATGCTTTTGAGTCTTATTGCGTTTATTGTTTATGATTGCTTTAATTTCTATAAAGGAAAATTTGATCCGCTTATGTGGTGGGGTAAAAATCCCATATTGCTTTACATAATAGAATTCGGATTTATCGGAGCACTTACGGCATTCCTCGGTGACCTGTTCGGAACATTACCTGTTGCACCGTCAATAATTATTGTGCTTGTTGTTACGGTGTTGCTGACAACCGTTGCGTATCTGCTGAATAAGAAAAACATCATTCTGAAACTTTGATTAATTCATAAAGCAGCACCCGAAGCAATCGCTTCGGGTGCTGCGTTGTGTCAATCATCAAGATGTATTATTTTGATTTTAATTGGTTTGTTGTATAATTGAGCACAGTCTGTCATATTTTTTGTACCTTTACTTTTGCCGTCCCAAAAACATATTATATAATCTGAGATTTGAGCCATTTTTTCGTTGCGTATCGGTCCTGCCGCCTTTCCGTGTATAGTCCATTCAGCAGAATACCGTTCGTATTTAAAACCGTTTTCTTTTGCATAGCGTTCTCCAAGTAAATCTGCACCTGTGCAACCACCGGATACAAAAATAAGTGTATTTTCTTTATTTACTCTGCTTATACAAAAATCAGTAAATTCTTTAGCTTCAGAATAATTTGAATAATCTCTGCATCCTGCAACAACAACACGTTTTATCACGGAAATACCCCATAAAAAGTGCACTCCCGAAAGAGTGCACTGAAAAAGTGCTCACTCTTGGTTGTTGCGACACAAACCCATCAGACACGACGAAAAAGAGGAACACCTTTTACCAAGGTATTCTTTGTCGTATCTGAAACAATATTCGGATTTGTGTCGCATGTGTATTTTACCATATATAAATTATTATTGCAATACAGATTGTCAATAATAATTTGTGCTTTTTCTCTTGTAAAATGTATGTACTTTATGATATACTGAATCGGAATAATATTTTTCGGAAGTGAGTTCTTTTGACTGGGTTGAAAAATGCAAAACGCATAGTTTTTAAAGTAGGTACTTCTACTCTTACATATTCTACCGGTAAGACAAATATCCGTCGTCTTGCCAAGCTTGTTTCCATTCTCTCTGATCTTCAGAATGAGGGAAAAGAGATAGTTCTTGTTACAAGCGGTGCTATCGGCGTCGGCGTGGGCAAGTTAGGGCTTAAAGAAAGACCCAAGGACACTCCCGGCAGACAGGCGGCTGCTTGTATCGGTCAGTGTGAGCTGATGTTTATGTATGATAAATTCTTCTCCGAGTATTCTCATACTATCGGTCAGCTTCTTATTACAAAAAGCGACGTTGAAAACGATGAACGCAGACAGAATCTTATAAACGCATTCAATACGATGTTTGAATACGGTGCTATTCCCATTGTAAACGAAAATGACTCCGTTGCTGTTGAAGAAATAGTTTACGGCGATAACGACAGCCTTTCCGCTATCGTTGCAAAGCTTATAAATGCCGATGCTCTCGTTATTCTTACTGATATAGACGGTCTTTTTGACGGCAATCCTCAGGAGGATATTGATGCAAGGCTTATCCCGGTTGTTGATGAAATTACACCCGAGATAAAGGCTCTTGCAGGCGAGGCAGGTACAAACAGAGGAACGGGCGGGATGATAACAAAGCTTAACGCTGCTGAGATATCCACGTCTGCGGGGATAGACACTGTTATTATGAGCGGTACCGACCCGAGAGATATTTATAAGCTCTTTGACGGTCATCAGATAGGGACATTTTTTGTGGGAAAGAAAAGTGATAACAATGGATAATATGTATCTTGAAAATATAGGCATACAGGCAAAAAAAGCGGCAAAAACACTGTCTGTTGCAACTTCCGATGTTAAGAATAAGGCTCTTTCAGAAATTGCCGATGCACTGGAAGCAAATGCCGTCAAAATTGTTGAAGCTAATAATATTGATATCGAAAACGGCAGAAATGCAGGACTTGCGGAGTCAATGCTTGACAGACTTATGCTCGATAGCGAACGTATCAAGAAAATTGCGGCTGCCATCCGTGAGATAATTGCTCTTGATGACCCCGTGGGCAAGACGATATGCGGTACGACCCGTCCCAACGGTCTTAAAATATCAAAAGTTACCGTGCCTCTCGGTGTTATTGCCGTAATTTATGAAGCAAGACCCAATGTTACTGCCGATGCCGCTGCCCTTTGTCTTAAATCGGGCAATACGGTCATTCTCAGAGGCGGTAAGGAAGCAATAAACTCCAATATGGCTGTTGCTTCTGTCATGCGTCAGGCTCTTGTTGATTCGGGACTTGATGAAAACTGTATTCAGCTTATTGAAAAAACTGACCGTGAAACTGCAACAGCTCTCATGAAGCTCAATAAGTATGTTGATGTGCTTATTCCCCGTGGCGGCGGCGGACTTATCCGTTCAGTAGTGGAGAATGCGACCGTTCCCGTTATCAGAACAGGTGAGGGAAACTGTCATATTTACATTGACAAAGATGCGGATATAGATATGGCTGCCCAAATTGTGTTTAATGCGAAAACTTCACGTGTATCTGTTTGTAACGCCTGTGAAAGTCTTCTCATTCATAAGGATATTGCTCAGTTTGCACTTATCGCCATCAAAGAACAGCTTGATAAGAAAAATGTTGTTATTATCGGTGACGAAGCCGTTCGGGAGATACTGCCCGATGTTATCCCTGCTACCGATGAAGACTGGGCAAAGGAATATCTTGACTATAAGATATCAATCAGGACCGTTAATGATATTGACGAAGCAATTGCTCATATTTCAATGTACAGCACGGATCACAGCGAAAGCATTATTACCGAAAATTATCAGGCGGCTGAGAAATTTATTGCCGAGGTAAATTCGTCTGCTGTTTATGTCAATGCAAGTACAAGATTTACTGACGGCGGGGAGTTCGGCTTCGGTGCTGAGATAGGTATTTCAAATCAGAAGCTCCATGTAAGAGGACCTGTCGGTCTTCCCGAGCTTACTTCATATAAGTATATTATCAGAGGTAACGGTCAGACAAGGTAAGGTGACTTTTTTGGCTGAAGATAAAAAGAATGAAATGAATAATGAGTCACAGAAAGATGTGCTCATAACTCCTTCGGTTTATTCGGGACTGTTTGATGATGAAGAGCAGATATCTGCTCCGATCGTTAAAAACAAACCCGATCCCAAGGAAGAAAAAAAAGAAGAAAAAAAGAAAAGAAAAGCGGCAAGAAAGGAAAAATATCCGTCAAAGCTGTCGTTTCTTCTGGGAGCTATCATATTTGTATTTGCTGTTATCGGTGTCGTTCTGACAGGTTATAATTCCGTTTCGTATATCAGAAGCACTTATTCCACCGAAAGCGAATATGCAAAATACAACAGCTATCTTACTCCCGTGGCGGCAGTGGATATCGATCCCTTTGACGATATAACTGCGGCTGATTCACAACAGCTTATCAATGCATCGTTGTGGCTGATACTCAGCAACGATACAACCCCCGATACCTATTCTTATTCGGGCGGTTATCTGCTCATACCTTCTGCCGATGTCGAGAGTGCGTATATGTCTCTTTTCGGACCTGAAACAGCATCAAACATTGTTCACGGAACGGTAAACGGCTATAATTGTACGTTTGAATATGACAGTACGGCAAAGGTGTATAAGATCCCTGTCACGACTATTTCACCCGTTTATACTCCTTATGTTACCGATGTCAGACAGTCGGGCTCTTCACTTATCATAACGGTTAATTATCTGGCAAGTGAAAGCTGGGCGAAGGATGACGAGGGTAATTTTGTTGCTCCCGAGCCCGATAAGGTTATGAAAATAACCCTTAGAGAATTGCAGGGCAGTTATTATATAAGTTCTATCCAGACAATTTCCGCAACGGTTCCCGAAACTGTTACTTTCCAGCCCTCGACCAATGCGGAAACCACAGCTGCTCAGACAACGAACGCTGAGACCACAACGTCAAAAACCGCAGAGAAAACTACTCTCGGCGGCAGAGTCTCATAAATATGGATAAGATGAAAAAGAATATCGCTGTTTCAGCCGTGATGATATTTGCTAATCTCATATTGTTTTTTGTAAAGCTGTATATCGGACTTTACACAGGCAGTATTTGTATTTATACGGATGCTGTCAACAATCTTACGGATTGTTTGTCCTGTGTTGTTGCTGCCGTAGGCTTTTATATCCTGTCAAGGGTGAAAAACGGTAAATATCCCTTCGGATTCGGAAAAGCCGAGGATGTTGTTAATTTTATAATGTCTGCAGTGATAATCGTAGCAGGCTGCACTTTTGCATATTCCTCTCTTGAACGTGTTTTTTATCCTGTGCCTGTTGCTTTTACGGCAGGATATGCATACCTGTTGGCAGGAACGGTTTTTATCAAGGGCGGTATGGCAGTATTTCTTCATTTCCGTATAAAGAAAGAACCGTCTGAGATACTTTCCAATATGCGTCTTGACAGTATACTTGATATGTTTATATCACTTGTGACGGTAATGTCCTTTACTGTTTCGGAATACACGGGACTTACTCTTGACGGTATCGTCGGTATAGTGATAAGCGTCATGATCGTGATCGGCGGCGTTAATATACTGATCCCTTCCGTCAGAAAACTTATGGGCAGACGTGATGACGGGCTGTGCAACGAAGCGGTCAGATTTTTTGATGAGCAGGATTGCAGTGTCAATGATGTGCAGTGTCATTATTACGGCAATGAAAAAGTTTTTACGGCTTGTGTTGATCAGGAATGTGATATTGCAGACATAATAAATAAATTTAAAAACAGATTCGGATATGACTTGTTCGTATCCTTTAAGGGTAAGTGAAAATGACAAAAAGAGAAGATATTACACCTGAAGAAAAAAAGGTGCGTAAAGGAAAAAAAGGAAAAATAATTCTTAAAGTAATCATCGCTGTCGTTGCTGTCGTTGTGCTTTTTATCGGAGTAACTGCGGTTATAACGTATATCGGAAACAAAGCCAATATGCAGAAGGCACAGTCCTTTGAAAATGCAGGGACAAGACAGCTTGACGTTGATGAATATGAAGACGGATTCGTCAATATTTACTGTGATGATGAGCTTAAGGTAATGCAACTGACAGATATACATATCGGCGGCGGCTGGATCTCGCTTAAAAAAGATTCCATGGCGATAAATGCGGTAGCAGCAATGATAACGCAGGAAAAACCCGATCTTGTTATAGCAACGGGAGATGTGGTCTATCCCATGGTGTTCCAGGCAGGAACAATCAATAACTTTAACGGAATTAAAATTTTTGCTTCTCTTATGGAATCGCTGGGTGTTTACTGGACAATGACTTTCGGTAATCATGATGTTGAAGTTCATTCTGTTCATTCGTATGAGGATATACTTGAACTGCTTGCCTCAGAGGATTATCCCCATTGTCTTCTCAGTACGGCAAGCGGTAATGTTGACGGCTACTCAAATCATGTTATAAATGTGGTGAACGGCGATAATGCTATAACGAGATCGCTCATATTGCTGGATTCGCATGCATATGTAGCAGGATATATTCCCGGTATCAACTGGGCTTATGATAATGTTCATGAAAATCAGATCGAGTGGTACAGACAGGTCGTTGAAGATCTGAACAGTACCGGAGATTCACGGGTTCCCACATCTGTTTTTCTCCATATTCCGCTGACAGAGTACAGAGATGCATGGAATGAATATGTAGATAACGGACACAGCGATACTGAAAATGTTGAATTTATTTACGGTGTCGCAGGTGAGACAGGGGAAAAAGTATATTGCGGATCTGCCGAAGATGATCTGTTTGAAGCAATGCTTGAGCTTGGCAGCACGGACACTGTTTTCTGCGGGCACGATCATTACAACAGGTTTTCCGTTGAATATAAAGGAATCAGACTCACATACGGTCTTAGTGTGGATTATCTTGCGTATTTCGGAATTTACAAACAGGGCTCACAGCGTGGCTGTACGATGATAACTTATTCACCCGACGGAACTGTTGAGTACTCGCCTGAAAATTATTATCAACAAAAATATGTTTCTGTATACGAAAAAGAATCAGTTGAAATGAACTGACCGTAAATAACACAAACTTGCAGATATGTGTCGAAAAATGTTTACAGATTATTAATAAAAGCGTACAATAAATATAAAAGGTTGTATTTATAATAGTGCACATAGCAAGTGTTATAAAAATTCCTTTTCATTTTATTTTCTCTTCCCCGAAAAAGCTGCGGATTTATCCGTGGCTTTTTCATTTTTGCACATATTTTAATTTTTTACCCCGATTTAATAAAAATATACCTGTTTTTGATGTAAGATGTGTGTTACAATCTTAATGAACAGTGCATTATCTTACCTGACATTTTGTTTAATTTATCCAAAAGGGCAGTTTCTTATGAAAATAGAATTTGACAGAACCGAAGTATACGGTAAATTTGAAGGTTTCGGTGCAAGCGGTGCTTGGTGGGCACAGGAAGTGGGCGGCTGGAACGGTATTGATGAGAAAAGCGGAAGAAGCCTCCGTGATGAGATCGCATGTCTTCTTTATGATAAAAGTTACGGTATAGGTCTCAGAACATACCGCTATAATATCGGTGCAGGCTCGGCACATTCGGGGAACGGTAATATCGGCAATCCTCTCAGAAGAACGGAAAGCTTTGATGCGGGGGACGGAAAATATGATTTCAGCCGTGATGAAAATGCAGTCTATATGATGAAACAGGCTGTAAAGTGCGGTGCTGATGAAATTGTTCTGTTTGTCAATTCTCCCGTTGAGAGACTGACGAAAAACGGATGGTCTCATCTGGGCAAATATCAGATAATGCGTGACAATCTTTCATCTGCGAATTACGGTGCTTTTGCAAAATACTGTCTTGATGTAACGGAGCATTTTGTATCTCAGGGACTTCCGGTAAAGTATCTTTCGCCGATAAACGAACCTGTATGGATATGGAACGGCGGTCAGGAGGGCTGTCATTACAGTCCGTGGAGTGCGGCAAAGGTGATGAAATGCTTTGCCGATGAAATGAAAAACAGACCTGCACTCAGAGATGTGAAGCTTTCCGGTGTCGAATCCGGTGACGTGCGGTGGTTTAATAAGAGTTTTACAAGAGCACTTATGAAATATAAAAGTGTCCGTGAACGGACGGATGCTGTCGATGTGCATTCCTATTGTCTGCCGCTTCCTGTTCCTTTTAAATTTGTCAATGACAGAGTCGGATTTATTAAAAGATACAGAAAATGGCTCGATAAACATTATCCCGATCTGCCTGTAAAAATGAGTGAATGGTGTCATATGCAGGGCGGAAGAGATAGTACCATGGACTCTGCACTTGTAATGGCAAATGTCATTTATGAGGATATTTCAATACTTAATGTTGTATCATGGCAACATTGGATAGCTGTTTCCGAGGTCGATTATTGCGACGGACTCATTTATATAAATCTCAGGGATAAGACCTATGAGATGACAAAACGCTATTATGCAACAGGTAACTTTTCAAAATACATTCCTTATGCCGCAAAGCGTATAAAAGCGGAATGTGACGATGATGAAGTTAAGCTTCTTGCTTTTGACGACGGAAATAACATAGTTTTTATTGCGATAAACGATACATGTTCCGAAAAAAATATCTCCCTGCCGGAAGCACAGGGAGAGGTGAAGATAATTGTTACGGATAGAGATAATGATCTCTGCGAATGCAGATATGAAGAGGGAAAAACAGTGCTGACGCCCCGATCTGTCAACACGATAATAATGCCTTACTGATTTTTCAGACAGTTTTTCCTGTAATCGGCAGGAGTCTGACCGTACTGACGCATAAAAGACTTTCTGAAATGGCTTCTGTCAAAAAATCCGGTCGTCTCACTTATCATATCTATTGTAAGATCGGTGCATTCAAGAAAATATGCGGCAGACTCAAGCTTGCATTGCATGTGGTATTTGTTTGGGGACATACCGTATTTGTTTTTGAACAGGGAATTCATTGTGTTACGGGAAAGACCGAATTTTGCGGCAACTTCTTTCATTGACAGCCGTTCGTTGCACATTTTTTCAATATATTTTTTCACATCGAGAATAGCATTGGCGTTTGTTTTGATATAATGGGTGTCCGACCGTTGCTGTTTTGAATTCTTTGGTGCAGTCATTCCCATTTCAAACAGAACGTCATGAATAAGAAGCATCAGCTTTTTTTCGTTGTCAAGGTCGCTTCTGCCCAGTGCCGTCTGCTTTATCTGATTATAATAAGGTGTTATGTCAAGCTCACGGATAAAAACGGGCGTGTTTATATTGTAGATATCCATCCATTTGGATATCATTTCTCCCGAAACGGAGAACCACAGCTTTGTGTACGGATTTTTGTCATCGGCATAATAACTGTGACCCCTGCCGGGCTTGATTATGTAGCAGTCGCCTTTTTCGACAGTTGTGACGATGCCTTCATATTCAATATAGCCTGTGCCGTCAAGTACACATTCAACAATCGTATCCCGATTTTCCTTTCTGGAAATGATGTAAGTCGGATCGGGATAAAGCTTGCCGAAGGAATGAAGATGAAACAGCTGACTGTTGTTGTTTTTGTCATAGTAATAGAAATCTTCTTTGAATATCGGCATAATTTCACCCCTGAATTATGATAACAGATAAATATATATATTTCAAGTAAAAGGAAGTAATTGATATGAATCTGAAAAATTTGCTGACAATGCTTCGCACCAACTGGAAAACTCCTGCCGAGGGCAGATACATGACCTTCAAGGAGATAATATCTCTTTCGGGAGGCGGAATAGGTGTAAAATTTGTGGTTTACTGTATAAGCCAGATGATAATTACCACGGGAAACGCACTTCTTGCCAATACGATAGGTATTGAGCCCGAGCCTTTATATATAATTTATATCATAAGCCTTATTACGGGTATACCGCTTACTGCTCTTAGGGCAAATCTTATTGATAACACACGAAGCATGAAGGGAAAATACCGTCCGTATATAATAAGCATGGGTATTCCCACCGTTATTCTCGGTATAGGCTTTATTATGATGCCTTATGAGTCCATGTCGCAGTTCGGAAAATGTGTAACAGTACTTCTTTTCAATATCGGATTTCAGTTTTTCTATAATTTTTATACCGATGCTTATGACAGTATCATAAATGTTCTTTCGCCTAATACTATTGAGCGTTCCGATGTTCTTGCCATAAGATGTGTTATCGAAAATCTTTCTCCGTCCATTGCAGGTATATTTTTGCCTATAGTTGCAAAGTGGATAACAGGCAATGAGACCTTATACGATATCAGGATATACAGAACACTGTTTCCCGTGATGATCTTTGTCGGTTTCCTTATTTCCATGGTCGTATATGTCAATACCGAGGAGAAAATAGTACAGGCAAAGACTCATATCATCGCAGTTAAATTCTCGGACGCATTAAGAGCCGTTGCGAGAAACAAGTATTTTTGGATAATCTCTCTTGCGGGCTGGCTGGGCTTTCTTGAGGGGGCATTCGGCAATATCATGGGCTGGATGTACAGTTATCAGAATGCCTGCAGTGCCGTTCAGTATTCGATAATTACCGCAATAGCAGGTAATGCTTCCTTCTGGCCGAACTTGGTTGCCCCCTTTGCCATCAGAAAGTACGGAAAAAAGAAGATACTTATTTTTACAAATATACTTAATGTCGGACTTATCGCATTTATGCTTCCTGTTGTAAGAATGACAGGTTCACCGAATATTATATGGCTGCTGCTGGTCTGCACATTTTTCAATACATTCATTTCCGCACTGGGGCATTTTCTGACTCCCTGCGTCAATGCAGATATACGTGATTATCAGCAGTATATCTCAGGGGAGAGGATAGACGGCATGTTTGCCGCAGTGGGACTTATAGGAAACATTATTTCCGCTGCAACAGGATCGGTACTTCCCATAATTTATTCAAGAGTGGGACTTAATAAAGAAACGGCGATATCTCTGGGCTTTGACGGCTCAAATGTTTATGATGTTCTCTATAATCATGAGTATTTTGTGAATATCAGCACTGTCCTTGTATTTGTTTCTGTCATCGGTGCAGTGATGAATGTAATTCCGTACTTCTTTTATAATTTTACCGAGTTGAAACAGAGAGGTATCGTTAAGGTGCTGAAAATCCGTGCAGTGTTTGAAGATTACGGCAACGGAAAAGCTTCCGATAAGGATATTATTGAGGCGGTCGAGATAATACGAGAGTCAAGACTTGCTGCGGCAAAAACTCCGCATGATATTTCAAAGAAAAAAGGAATCAGTAAGTCAGAACGTAAAAAACAGAAGCAGGAAAATGAAGATATCGAGACAGCACGGTTCGTCATAGAGGAGCTTGAACATTATAGTACCGAAGAAGGCAGATTTAAAATTGAGCTTGCCGAGAAAATTTGCTCTGCAGGTATTAACGGTTGTCTGACCGAAGAGATAATTTCAAGATCCGATGTCAGACTGATCCCGAAAACCACACCTGAGCTTAAACAGCTGCGAAGTGATACCTTTGCCCTGTTGCGTGATATAAAGACAGCGAGAAAAGCTGCTCTTAAGCATTTTCCCGCAGGTATCAAGGAATTTGATGCTTCTGTTTTCGATGAGCTTTTTGCAGCCGAAGATGAGACCGAGCAACAGCTTCACAATGCTCTTAACGCTATGAAAGAGGCAAAGGAAAGAAATGCAGAGACATCTGTTTATTCTTTAAGCGTTAAAAATCTTCAGAAGAAAAAGAAAGAGATACAGGCAAAGATCAAAAAAGCAACTGATGAAAACTCTGTTTATTACAGAGCCGCAAAGCCTTATCTTGACGCTAAGAAAACTCTTCTGAGAATGGAGAATTACAATAATGCGGAAAAACTTGAGCAGCTTTATGAACAGATAAAAGTAACAATGTAAAAGTTTTTGTAAAAATTATCCGTTGTTTTATTGACTTGTTGTAATGAATTATGTATAATTCAAATGTATAATACCTTAGGAGGTAACTAAAATGAAGAAGAACAGTAAGCGTTTAATTTCAATCGTTCTTTGCGTTGTTATGTTGTTTTCATGCACTTCCGTTGTGTCTTTTGCGGCTCAATCGGCTGAAATCTCAATATCATCCATAGGTGATTCGATTTCAAAGGGATTCTACAATGCACTTAACAGTATCGTTGAAGGTCTTGTCAGTGCCATCTGTAAGATATATCCCAATCCCCCCGCATGGATGAGTCTTGACGATTACGACAGTGAAGAGATCGGATTCCTTTCCGGACGTGATACATATCAGACAGAAGCTGCTGAGGGGAACTATTGGTCATTGGGCTACGCAAGTCGCAGTATCGTCCCCGAAGATGTTGATTCAGGCATCTATAATTTAGGTCGTGACCTTAATAATAAGATAGCTAAAGGCGTTTATGACGATCAGAGAATCCGTGTTGTTGTTATAGACGATAACAGCGGTGAAGGTGCTTTTGTTATCGGCTCAATTGATGCTCTCGGCGTTACTTCTACCGATGCACGTGCCATCCGTACGGCTGTTGTTGAATACTGCGAGGAAAACGGTATTGCCGTTGCCAGTGTAAATATTTGTGCAACTCATTCTCATTCTGCTCTTGATACTCAGGGTGTCAGCACAGGCTTCTTCAAAAAGCTTGTAGGCAATGTGCTTTACAACGCAATGGGTAAAGAGGAATCTCTTTCCGGTCTTGAAGCTGCTGATTACTTCAAAGAGTATTTCATTGCTCAGTCAATAGAGGCTGTAAAAGAAGCTGTTGCCGATATGGAAGAAGGCACTCTTTCTTTCTCTGCAATCGACTGCTCAGAAATCATCCACGATAAGAGAGATCTTATTTCTAAAGAGGATATTCCCGATACTGCATGCTTCAAGTTCGTTTCCAATGCAGGCGAAGAGACATATATTGCTGATATCTCATGCCATCCCACATCATTCAGTGCAAGCAACGGTCTTGTAAGCTCTGACTACATTTATTGGCTTGACCAATACATTCAGAATCAGGTCGGCGGCAATGTTGTTATGGTTGCAGGTGCACTCGGTCAGCTTTCAAGAGATATTGAGGTTGATACAACAGGTATGACTGAGTGGGAAGAAATGGGTGCAGAAGCAAAGTATCTCGGTGAAGCTTTCGGTGCACTTATCCTTGCTGCTGAATATGAAGAGCTTGAGCCTGTTCTCAATGTTACTCACAAGGAACTTTTCGTATATCCCGAAAACAGCATTCTTACACTCGCTTGTGAGATCCGTCTTGTAAACAACAGATGCTTTGTTGATTCAAAAGGCAATTGCTGTATGGCAACTGAAATGGGATATGTCGAATTCGGTAATAAAGTCGGTCTTGCCCTGTTCCCTGCAGAATTCTATCCCGAAACATTCTGGGATGACGATATTACAGGCAATACATCCTGGGACGGCACTCAGTGGCCTTATGACAGCCTTTATGAGTCAGTAGAAGGTGTTGATGTATACTGCGTAAGCCTTGCAAATGATGAGATCGGTTACGTTCTTACCGATAACAACTTTGCTTTCATGGGTCATATCATCGGTGACGGTATTGCAGACGAGGTTCTTTCCGTAGGCAAGCATACAGGTTCATTCCTTATAGAAGAATACTATGACATGATCGGTGATTATGTAAAATAATATCCGCAAATAACAAAAAGACTGCATCTTAAAAGTGCAGTCTTTTTTTTGGAATAAGTTAATTAATGATGATGTCGGTAAATGATTTTACAAGTGTTTCTTTCGGGATCTTCATTCCGCTGTCTATCCATGATTTTACAGAGTATACTATACCGTTTGAGTAAAATTCGGCAAGTATGGTGATATCTGCAGGATAATGATGCCCGTGAAAAACACTTTGTGTCATTCTTTCGGTCAGTATCTCATTCATGAGAAGCTTCATTTCATCATAAAGCGTGCTGCTGCAATTGACAGAGCTTACTTTTCTTATTATTTTTAAATTGCTTTCATAAAATGTCAACAGATTATATATGATATCCGATATGTATCGGCGTTCATCGGAAGTTTCTTCCGTGCTTTTCTTTATATGTAACGCAATTTCTCTGAGCGTAAATCTGAGCAGATCATATTTGTCGTCAAAATGATTGTAGAAAGTGGCTCTGGGAACACCTGCTGTTTTACAGATATCGATAGTTGTTATCTTCTCAAAAGGTTTCTCTTCCAGAAGATTCAGAAGTGCTGTTGAAAGAATACCGAACATTCTTTTAGTTGAAGCGGACAAACGCCTTGATGTATTGGTTTTCATTGATATACCATCATCCTTGCTGTTAAAATTTTTGTCTTATCTTGTAATTATAAACAGACTTTAGCATATGTATGTGAATTTTAAATAAACTTTTTTTAATAAACAGCAACAACTTAAAAATAGTATTACAATATTGTTAAAAAGGTTGAAATTTAAAAATGCCTTTGGTATAATACTTAACTGAGAGAAAGTATATTTTCAGGAGGTCAGTATTATGGCTAAACAAAGCGGTTTTCAGAAATTTCTCAGACAGGCAGTCCGTTTTATTGACGGTGTTATTGAGAAACTTAAAAAGATGGACAGAAGATTTCTTCTTATGCTTGCGGCCGCAGTAGTGCTGTTGATCGTGATACTTGCACTTATTATTCACTCAGTGGGATCAAATAAAACTGATGAAGAAATTCCTTCAAGCACTCCGAGCTACATTCAGGATGAGGTTACCACTGATGATGAGCCCGAAACAACTGTGATCGCAGCAGTAGGTGCAGGCAAGTATACGGTTACACTTGATTCGGCAACACATCTGAATATTCGTCCTTCTGCAGGTACAAAATATGATTTTATCGCCCGTGTGCCCAACGGTACAGTAGTAGATGTTATGTTTGTTGATGACAGCGGCGAAACTTCATGGGGTTATATTGAGTATGACGGTGTTCGTGGCTGGGTATCAATGGATTATCTTACAGCAGCGTGATAATATACAGTTTCTTCGGGAGAAATTAAAATGGAAGATAAAAAAGATCAGCAGTCCGGCAGGGCTGACAACAGCCGCTATGAAGGCAGCAATAAATCCTCTTTCGGTCAGGAGTCACAAAGTCCGTCCATTCGTAACAGACAGACGGCTGTTTCCGATTCCGGAACAGTAAAGTCTGCTGACGGCAATGAAGACAAAAAGAAAAATACCCGTCCGAAAAAGGAACATAAGGGGCTCAGACGTTTCGGTATCGTTTTCTGCTCACTTCTGCTTGTCGGGCTTATTTCTGTGTCTTCTGTGGGACTTTATGTTATAAAATATATGTCTGAATTTGTAAACGGTGCAGTAGCGATCGATCTTGATGAATACAAAGCAAATCAGAGCCGGACTACAATTCTATACACATATGATGATGACGGTAATGAAGTGGAGCTTGCAAGGCTTCACGGTGAGGAAAACCGTATATGGGTGGATCTTGATGAGATGCCCGTTAACCTTCAGAATGCGTTTATTGCACTTGAAGACATCCGATTCAGAAAACACTCGGGTGTTGACTGGCGACGTACCATATCGGTAATGGTATTGCCTCAGAATGACGGTCAGGGCGGTTCGACCATAACACAGCAGCTTATAAAGAACCTTACAGGTGACCGTGATGTAACTTATATAAGAAAATTCAATGAAATAAAGAATGCACTCAACCTTGAAAAGCATTATTCAAAGGAAACTATCCTTGAGGCGTATCTGAATACGCTGTATCTTGATGCCGGCTGTTACGGTGTTCAGACAGCTTCCGAATATTATTTCGGTAAGGATGTAGGGGATCTGAATCTTGCAGAGAGTGCCTGTATTGCGGCAATCACACAGGCTCCGAGAAGTAATAATCCCATCATCAATCCGGACAGTAATGCAGACAGACGTAATTATTGTCTTAAGGTAATGCTTCAGGAGGGCTATATAACTCAGGATGAATACGACGAAGCGATTGCTTACGATCTTGTATTCACAACTGATGATGATTATGTGCCTGTTGAAGATGATGATTCAAAGTCCGACGATATGATAAATGTTAACGAAGATAATGTCGGTACGTACAAGGATGAAGAAGAGGATGAGGTGCAGGGCTATTACATTGACTATGTTATTGACACGGTCATTGAAGATCTCATGGATACTCATGCTTATTCGTACAATGAAGCATGGAGACTTGTATATTACGGCGGTCTGAAGATACACGTTGCTGTGGATCTTGAAATCCAGCAGGAGATAGAAAATATTTATTATAACAGAACAGGCTTCCCGAATGCCAAAAACTCTTACGGCGAAGAAGTTCAGTCCTGTATGGTTATTATGGATTATACAGGCAGAGTTATGGGCATTGTAGGTCAGGCAGGCGAAAAGCAGAGTGCAAGGTGCTTGAATATTGCTACGGATTCACGCCGTCAGCCCGGTTCATCGATCAAGCCTCTGAGTGTATATTCACTTGCAATAGACAGTAATATGTATACATGGTCTTATCCCATGGTGCAGAATTACGGTATTCTTGTAAACGGTGAACGCTGGCCTGTTAACTACGGCGGAGATACCGGTTCTGAATCAAGCTACAAAACGCTTCAACAGGCCCTGGCTCCTTCAGATAATACCATCCCTGCTCAGCTTGTAAAGAGTATGGGTATTGAAAGATGCTATAATTGGCTTCAGGATACATTTAAACTTACTTCGCTCGAAGAAGCTGATAAGGATTATTCACCTCTTGCAGTAGGCGGAATGAGTCACGGTGTATATCCGATAGAAATGTGTGCTGCTTACACAGTCTTCGGCAACGGTGGCGTGTATTACGAGCCTTACTGTTACTATACGGTAACCAACAGCAGCGGTTCACAGGTATACCTTACTCATAATGATTCGGGTGAACAGGTCATGGAACAGGCTTCTGCCGATATTATGAACAAGATGCTTCAGACTGTTACGACTGCTTCCAACGGTACGGGACGTAACTATAAAGTTACAGGATTTGATATGTTTGCAAAAACAGGTACAACTACCGATGAAAAGGATCGTTGGTTTATCGGCGGTACACCTTATTATGTATGTGCTGTATGGATGGGTTATTCTGAACACGCTGAGGAGCTTGATTTCTCAACAAACTATTGCGGTCAGTTGTATCAGACTGTTATGAATAAGATCCATAAGAATCTTCCTTCAAAGTCTTTTGAGTACAGTGATGAAATAGTTAAAAAGAGCTATTGTACCAAGAGTGGTCTTATTGCAGGCTCAAACTGTTCTTCCACTGCATCGGGTTGGTATAAAGTCGGTGCAATACCTTCTACATGTACAGTCTGCGGTGCAGGTTCGGCAGACGATGAAGCTGAAGGTAATGAAGGTGCAAACACCGAAAACACCACGTTATCACAGAATGCAAATTCAGCACCGGCAAATACAGAAACCACAACTGCAGCACCTGCACAGACTCAGGCTGCACAGGTTAACGGTAATGCAGTCGCAGGAGAGTAAATTATGGTTATAATGGCTGTTGATTACGGCGATGTAAGAACAGGTCTTGCGGTCTGCGATAAAAACGAGATACTTGCTTCACCTGTTTGTGTCATAAAAGAGAACGACAGAGATACCCTGATAAACGGAATTATCTCTGCCGCAAAGGAACGCAAAGCCGAAGCCTTTGTTGTGGGGCTGCCTAAGAATATGGACGGCTCAGAGGGTTTCAGAGCAGAAGCTTGCCGTGAATTCGGCGAAAAGCTTGAAGAAAAATCGGGTCTGTCAGTATCTTTTTATGATGAAAGACTTACTACCGTTTCTGCTCATCTTGCTCTCAATATGACCGATACCCGTGGCAAAAAGAGGAAAGCTGTTGTTGATGCAGTTTCCGCAGTTATGATCCTTGAGGATTATATTGCTCACCGCCGTAACTCAAAATCGTAAGTGTTATCGTTCAGTATGATTTTTACCCTGCTTTCCCGTAAGCTTTCGGGAAGGCGGGGATTTATTTTTATTTTGCCGTTTCTCATTCTGATGCCGAGCATCTGCTCAGTGACAGTTCTGTAATACCAACCTGCACTTCCCGTATAAATACTCCAGCCGCCTCTTCCGCACAATCCCTCTGCCGAATACACATCTCCTGCAAGATAATACGGCTCTGTTTTATACTTAGCCGTATCTTTTTTTGCCGGATTCATGATCTTCAAAAGCTCGTAGCCCTTTTCCGCATTGTTCAGACGGAAAAATGCATCTGCAAGCCAGAGTGAACCGTGTGTATACTGACCGCCGTTTTCCCTTATCCCCTGAGGATACCTGTTTACATAGCCTGTGAGCTTGCCTTTTTCACTGAAAGGAGGCGTAAACAGTTTTACGATTCCGTTTTCCTTGTCAACCAGATGCTTGTATGCGGTATTTACTGCTTTTTTGCACCGTTCTTTATCCGGCATCGAGGAAATTACACTCCATGCCTGAGGAAGCAGATCAATGGCACATTCGCTGTTACCGTTTTTGCCCATAGGTGTTCCGTCGTCATAGAAACAGCGAAGGTATCTGTCCGAATCCCAGGCACATTCATCTGTTGCGGTGAGCAGTTTTTGGCTCAACTGAGTCAGCACATCTGCTGTTTTTACATCCTTTTTATATCTGCATATAGCTGAAAATTTGTTCAGCGTGTAAGACATGAACATTGCAAGCCATACACTTTCTCCCGAGCCTTTAGTTCCCACAAGGTTGAACGAATCGTTCCAGTCTCCGCCTTTTATCAGCGGAAGTCCGTGAATACCGAATCTGCAAGCATGTTTTATTGCACGAAGACAGTGATCGTACACGCTGCCTACAGCTTTTCCTTTTGTAAATTCGCCGTAGCGTTCATGTTCATCCTTTTCAAGAATAGGTGCATCAATGAACGGTACGGGTATATCTGTCACAGCCATATCTCCCGTGGTCAGACAGTATTCACTGACGGCAAGAGGAAGCCATAAAAGATCATCACTGTAAAGAGTCCGCACGCCTCTCATTATGCGTCTGCCGTTATAATAAAGCTGATGAAACCAATGGAGCACGTCGCCTTCTTTGAATTGAGCGGCGGCACATCTGAGAATCTGAGTTCTGAGAATTTCGGGGTGTGTGATGCAGACAGACATTGCATCCTGTAGCTGATCCCTGAAACCGTATGCACCGCTGCACTGATAAAATCCCGTTCTGCCGAATATTCTTCCACCGATAATCTGATTAGGCAGAAAATCGTTAAAAAGTCTGTCAAGCTCTTTGTCGGGCGTATTTATGATTATTCTGTTAATATTAGTTCTTTTTGGAATAATGTCAGGCATTTTCAGTGAAGAGGACAGAGATTTTCCGTAGGATAACCAATATTTCAGCTTTGTATCGGATTTTGCAGGGAGTTCAATTCTTCGAGTGATGATAATACAGTCGTGGGAATCTTTGGCGTTATCTTTTCCTTGGATAAATGACGCCTTATCGAAAGAAAATGAGCATTCGCCGTCAGAGGATATTATCATATAACCGTCAAAAACGTTGTTCCACATGTTTTTTACCGCAACGGCATCTGTGTCAGCTTCTTTTTTTATAAAAAGCGGTTTCTGCAGAAAATCACCCATTACAGGCTCAACATAATAGCTTAAACTGATTGTTCTGTTGATGGCTTCATTATTAATGATGCTTATTTCGATGTTTTTGCACATGTTTTCGCCGGGAACAGTCACCTGTGTGCGAAATGTGAGATCATCCGCCATTGCATAGTATTCGCCGGCACCTTTTCTGAAAAATGCGGAGGAGCCTTTAATGATATCATATCTGCCGTTTTGTGTTGTCATTATGAGCATTTCTCCTCCGAAGGCTCTTCTTGTGTCGTTATGCCAGGTCGTAAGCTTGTTTTCTCTTGAATTAAGAGCCCATGTATAACCGATTGAATCGTCGGCAATAAGCGTGCCGAAATTACGGTTTGCAACAACGTGACACCAGGGCAGAGAAGGACTGTCACCGATCATATAACCGCCTTTGAAAAATACATTTTTAGAGGAAAGATGGGTACTGTTTTTTATTTGTGCCAATACAAATTTTTCATTGTCTGTACTTTCACCCTTTTCGGGATAAACGGTAATTGACGAACAGGTAAGAGCACAAAGCTCATTTCTTTTAATTTTTGCGGTGCTTAAAATAAAAATACCGCCGTGTTTTTCGAGCATATTCTGATCTGAGATGCAGGAAAGAACCATGTTTCTGACCTGATTGTCATAATTGTCATCTTCTTCGGTCAGAAAAACGGTTTCTGTTGAAAGTCCTGCCTTTTTAAGCTTTTCATGAAGTGAAACAAAGTCACTAATGACGGTGGGGTTATCTTTATCCGCATTCACGAGAACGACAGGCAGATCGCCCGAGATGCCCGATCTCCACAGGTCTTCACGTGTACCGTTGTTCATTTTTGATATATTTACGGATTCTGCCGACAAGCTGTTTGAAAAAAGATACCTGCCGATAATTTTTCGTGCGTAAATATCACGGATGGAATCGGGTGAAAAGATCGCACTGCCGCATTTTGACTCTGCAGGAAGGGAAGTCTTTTTTAAACTTATAATTCTGTTTATAACTGAATCCCTTGTACTGCCCGCACAGATAAGAAGTGTTTCGCTGACCGCTGAATGCGGAGCAATATTTATATCTAACTGTAAAGCAATACACTTGTCAACAGAGTGTGATCCTTCCTTGATTTCATTATTAAAAACACCACGGATACCGGTGTCACGTGACAGGACAGCTTCTCTGTCATCAGAAAAAGTGAAGGCAGAATCACTTTTTAATCCCAATGCAACGCAGATGCTGTTGTCATTACTTTTGTTTTTTCTCGTAAAAAATAATATTTTTTCATTTTTAATATATTCAGTTGCCAGAAACATGTTTGAAAACGCAGGATGTGCAATATTTTCATTGATGTTTTCAATTGACGGCTCGGCGTAAATGAGAAGAGATATGCTTTTTTTTGATTTTGTTCTGTTTCTGATTCTGAAAGTTCTCATTTCGCAGGGGAATGAGGGGTGTATCGTTACCGTCTGGCTTATTGAGAAATTTTTGTCTGAATTTTTATAAAGGATGCTTGTGTCGGAAAAAGATGCAGACAGCTCATTACCGTTTTTGTAAGAGGGGGCATCCGTAAACGGAAGAACCGTTGAATCGTCATATCTGACAGCCGCAAAAATACCGTCAGGATTTATAAGCGGATCTTTTCTGCATTTGAATAGTGATCTGTTGCCGTAAACAGAAACACTGCATCCAGTGTCTGAAGCAAAAACAGACCATTCTCCGTTTGACAGTACGGTACTGTTTACGTTCAGTGCGGAAATGCCCTCGTATGTCTGTTTTGTTTTTCGGATACGTTCGGGACGCTGTTGATTTTCCGACGAACGGATATTTTTGCGTATCTTTTCGTCTGAAGGAATTTTTTCATTGAGTAAGCTTGATTTTCCTGCCATCATGTCATCGTTCATGAATCTTTTCTGCATGATGTTGTCTGAAATGCAGTTGTCTGCGGCAAGGAAGCTCATGCCGATATGATGGGACATGTAGCTTCTGACAATGCGGAAGGGCTGTTTTTCCGTGCGTTTTTTATTAAAATCAATGGCCTCACAAAAGCCGTATTTACCTGTTGTCCCCAGTTTCTCCAGTCGCTTCAAGTTGTGCATAGCATCGTGGGGATCTACGGGGAGTGTGAGAAAAGTGGAATAAGGTGAGATGACAGCTTCGTCAAAAGGCGTATTCCTCAGACTCAGATTTCTTACTCCGTGAGCCTTGTATTGATAATTAAGTTCCGAATCAAAGGCATAGTAACCGCTTTCAGAAATACCGTAGGGAATATTCATTTTTCTCACTCGCTTTTTTTGTGCATGAATACAGAATTTTACTGCTTCACTGCCGAGGGTGTCGGGAATATTGGGAATAAACAGTGCAGGCATGAAGTATTCAAACATTGTGCCCGACCAGGATACAGGTCCCTGATATCTTCCGTCTTCCGACAAAGTTCTGCCTAATGTTTCCCAGTGTTCTATGGGGGCATGGCCTTTCCCGACGGCAAAATAGCTTGCCATTCTTGCTTCACTCATAAGAAGGTCAAAGTATGAATCCGTCAGTTTTTCCGTTCGGGTATCAAAGCCCACGTGAAACAGCTTTCTTTTTTCAGAATAAAGAAAACCGAAATCGCAGCCGTCTATGAGCATAATTATTCTGCCAATAAGCTTTTTCAGAGGCGGATATTCGTTCGCATATTCCTCAATTCCTTCTTTCAATGCAGTCAGACAGCACAGAAAATTTCCGCTGTCAACGGCAGAAATAAAGGGCGGATCAAGAATTTCAAGTGTTTCGGTGCTGTACCAGTTGTATAGATTTCCTCTGTATTTCGGCAGTTTTTCAACGGTTGTCAGAGCGTTTGAAAGGCGAAGATGCATTTCCGGCGTGCTGATAAAACTGAAATCTCTTGCCGCAAGAAAGGCACAGAGCATAAGACCTATATTCGTAGGAGAGGTTCGCTTTGCAACAGCGTAGACAGGTGTTTCCTGAATATTGTCGGGAATAAGATAATTGTTTTCTTTTGTGCAGTGATCCTCATAAAACTGCCACATTGAAGAACAGTATGACAGCAATTTTTCTTTTTCATTTTTATTGAGCTTTAAGGTGTCAGCTCTCTTTTTTCTGTTTGTGAAATATGAAAAAGGTATATCCGAAAGAAGCATTATGCCGGCAAGCCTTTGTATTCCGTGGCCGAATATCAGCAGGACGGTTCCTGCAATAAATGAAACAGCGGAGAATTGGCGGTTGCTTTTGTTTTCGCTGTCTGCGGCGGTGGTCCATTCAAGAAGATGTCTGCGACTGACCGTCAGACGGAAAAATGCACGGCAAACAGCATCAAGACTGTTAAAAGCATCTCTTGCGAGCATTATTGTTTTTGCAAAGCTTTTAAAAAGACAGTTAAGTGCGTGGGGAATTGTTGACGAAAAATAAAGCCTTGATATCATGGAGATTCCGCCGTGAAAAAGTGTACTCAGAAAAGAAATGAAGTCGGGTATAAACACGCTCAGAAGTGAGATCGCAACAGTCACGGTTGCCGTATTTTCAGACATGAGAAAGGATAAAAATAAGGCTGCGACGGATATTATGGGAGTAACGCACCGTCTGATATTGTCAAAAAACCACCATTTGCCGAGAGGTGTGAAAGAGGAGGAATATCTTTTATCGGTAAGAAGGGATATGTTCTGAACATCGCCTCTTATCCAGCGGTGCTGACGGCTGAAATATGATTTTTCATTTGTTGGAAATGAATCGGTAAGAGCTACGTTGCCTGCAAAAGCTGTTCTTAAAACTATTCCCTCGGGAATATCGTGACTGAGTATCTGCTGTTCGGGGAAGCGGTCGCACAGAAGCCTTGAAAATGCTTGCACGTCAATAAGACCCTTTCCGCAGAATATACTTTCACCGAAGAGAGTCTGATATTTTTCACCTGTAAGATGTGAATACGCAGGCACTCCCACGTCGCCTGCCATAAGAGAAGAAAAATGAGTTTTTTTTGATTGTCTGATGCCTGTCTGAATTTTTGGTGTAACAATGCCGTAACCTGATGTGACACGTTGTTTTGAAGCCGATATTATCGGTCTGTTCAGCGGATGTGATGCAATGGCGATAAGCTTTGCAAGGCTGCCTGCAGGCATTTCCGTATCAGAGTCCAGAGCCATGATGTATTTTGCATCTGTGAGCTTTGAAGCATCGCCGTGAAGCACTTCAAAATCGTGGCGTTCATTTCTTATAAGCCTTACAAGTGATGTCAATGCTCCACGTTTGCGTTCGTGTCCCGTATATTCGTTTTCTGTTACGGAATACCGTCTGTTTCTGACTGCAAGAACGAAACTGTCGGAATATTTTTCATTAAGCTGAGTTATCACACGTTTCATTGCCTTTATGTCATTGCGGTCTTCGGCGGTTGTGGGAATTTTTGAGCTTTTAAGATCTGCCAGCATGCATATACACATATTCGGACTGCGGTTTGAAAGATACAGCTGTTTCAGATGGGGGATCATGTCTTTAGCTTTTTGTGCAGGCGGTAAAAGTGTGGATAAAGCAATAACTGTTTTTTCATTTTCGGGAATATTCCCCGAAAAATCCATTGACATAAGCGGCTCGGGCTTTGTGATCTTTGAAAGGATAAAGGAGGGTATCCATTTTGTGCATTCCCACATGGGAAGAAAAATAAGGGGGAGCAGATACCATGCTGCGAAAATCATAGAAATGCAGATGGAAGCAACAAGAGGAATTGCCGCTTCAATAATGAGCATTAAAATGCCCTTTGTTTCTTTTGGTCTGTCAAAATCAAGAAAAAATCCTATGTGCCTGTTTTCTTTTCCTGCTTTTTCAAGGACTTCAACCGCTGTTTCACGTTCTGTTCTGCCGCTTCTGAACGCCATTTTGTACACGGCGTTTCTGTATCTTTCTTTTGTGTCTTCACTCATACTGCGATAGAGCCCCGTCGGATCCTGACAAAGAAGTTTTTCTGTTTCGCATGTTTCATAAAGGATTCTGCCGAAGTCTGTTTCTCTTATCTTACGCAAGGAGTTTATGGTGCTTGCAAAAATCTCTTCGTCATTGTTTACACATTCACAGGCAGTTTTCAGAAGCTGATAATTTATGAAAAATGCAAGGTGCGAAATTTCCTGTGTTGAAAGTGACGATCGGAGTAAATGTGCAATTATTATATCGTCATCAGGAAGTACGCCTTTTCTTATGAGATCTTCGCACACCTGACACACGGAAGAATCGTCTGAATTGAAGCCGAACTGAAAGGATTCCTGCATTGCCGAAGTATAAGTTTTTTCGATTATATGAAAATTGTCCCGAAGCCACTCGTTAGAGTTTTTGGGAGCTTTGTATTCTTTTTTCAGGACAGTTATATAATTCTTGAGATTTTTCCTTAGCTTTTTCACCGTAATCAACCGCCTTTTGCCGTAATTTTCAAATATTTTGTCCCAAATCAGCGGAAATATTTAAAACGGTGTTGACGAAAAAACAATTTAGTGTTAAAATAATTAAGAAATTTTTATGTAAGGTGATTTTTATGTCAGGACACTCCAAATGGAGTACTATAAAGAGAAAAAAGGAGAAGACCGATAATCAAAGAGCAAAAGTCTTCACCAAAATAGGCAGAGAGATCGCAGTTGCTGTCCGTGAGGGCGGTCCCGATCCTGCAGGTAACTCAAAGCTCAAGGACGTTATCGCAAAAGCTAAGGCTGCCAATGTTCCCAATGATAACATTGAAAGAATTATCAAAAAGGCTTCGGGTGACGGCGATTCAGCAAATTACGAAGAATGTGTATATGAGGGCTACGGTCCTTGCGGTATCGCAGTTATAGTTGAAACTCTTACCGATAACAGAAACAGAACAGCAGGCGATGTCCGTCATTATTTCGATAAGTACGGCGGAAACATGGGACAGGCAGGTTCAGTTATGTTCATGTTCAACCGTCAGGGCAATATAGTTATTGAAAAAGACGGTGTTGACGAAGATGCTCTTCTTGAAACAGCTCTTGAAGCAGGTGCCGTTGATATGGTTACTGATGAAGAGGAAGTTTTTGAAGTCAGAACAGAGCCGAATGATGTCGGTGCTGTAAATGATGCTCTTGCCGCAGCAGGATATACTGCAATCTCTGCTGAAGCAGAGTATATTCCCTCAACCTACACAAGACTTGACAATCCCGACGATATCAAGAACATGGGCAAAATGCTTGAAATGTTCGAGGATAACGATGATGTGCAGAATGTATGGCACAACTGGGAGAACGAGGACGATTACGAGGGCTAAATACAATAATGAAGCATCGGGTGAAAAATCATCCGATGTTTTTTTGCCTTTCATTAAAAAATTTACATAAGATTGACATTTTTCAAAAAGTATGTTAATATATGTATATAATTAACAGAATGGGTGATAAAAATGGTTTTTTTGATGTAATCTGTTCCGGTTGCTGTTTGGTGTACTGAAGCTGGTTTGCCAAATTTGGATATTGAAGTGTATGATCCTTCCGGAAATAAAATCGCTCAATCTGCAACAACAAATAACAACCTTGAAATTGTAGATTTTACAGCCACAGCAGATGGAGATTATACAGTTAAGATTGAAAGAAAATCAGCAACAGGATCATATGTATATTATGGCATTGCTTGGACATAAGGAGGTTTTTTTTATGAAAAGAATATCTGCTCTTTTGGTATTGATTTTCTTGTTTTCAATTACAGTACAAGCATCGGAAGAGACTGCTGTTAATTGTGGTTACGGTTCACACCTTTCTGTTTCGGGGTTAGGTGAACATTGTTTTATCGAAAATGAGTATTATTCAATTTTCGCAGATGAGTATTTTGAAGAGCAATATACCGAATACAATGAATATTACGAAAAATGGGTGAGTTGTTCAGAGAGTGGAGACTCTTGGAACAGGATGTATGTAAGTGCTGACGGTATAAGTAAGGCAAGTTATCAGCTTGTTGAAGAAATCCTAAACAATGATGGTTTGTGGTATCTTACTGTTATATTCAACTATAATGACGATATTTCCGATGAAAAGAATAAACAGCTTGCAGAAGGACTATCTGAAAATATAGATGTGCTTTACTGCGGCAGTACAGCTCCATGTGCTGTAGTTTCTGTTTACGGGAAAACAAGCATGATATCAGATATTATTGAAAATGAGAATACAGCATTTGTTATGCTTGCATTTCAGCAATACGGAACGTTTGCTGTTAATGATTCCGAGTTTGAAGAAACATTCACTCCTACAGTAGCTGATGCAAGAAAAATTCTTAGATATTCTGCCGGACTTGATACGGCACCTGAGGACAGAAGTGAAGCTAAAGAGTTTTTCTTGATGTGTGATACTGATTATGACGGTAAATTGACTGCAGCAGATGCGAGAAAAGCACTTAGAATTTCCGCAGGACTTGAAAACGGTCACACATTTTGGTTCAACACCTCCGGTTGCGGTGCATGGTGGACGTATTAAATGTTATTATTCCGCCTTCCTGTTTTTTTGAATTAATATTTCTTGACAATTACATGGGAAATGTATATAATGAAATCAAACAGACAAGGAGGGAAAATCATGATTTGTCCTAAATGTTCAATGAATTACAATGATAATGCTCAGTATTGCCCTAACTGCGGCACTGCATCTGATGCAAACAGCGGTTATCAGCAAGAGACTTATCAGCAGAATTATGAACAGAATTATCAGCAAGATTATGACCGGAGCTACCAACAGCAGAATTATCAGTCCAATCAGTCTTACACTATGCCGAGTTACGGCCCTGTGAATTATCAGCAACCCTCTGCTGAACCAACAGTCAAAATCAGTCAGTATTTAGGTTGGTTTGTTATCGGTTCATTTTTCGGCCCCATCAGTTTGATTATTTCGATAGTTTTTGCATGTTCCGGAACAAACAAGAACCGTGCAAATTTCTTCAGAGCATTACTTATCATTTGGGCAATAACTTTTGCAATAAGTATTGTCATTGTAGCAGTTTCAGTGTTTCTCGGTTTTTCCTTTATGGGATTAACTGACACCGCATCGTTATATTACGATTTTATGAAGATCGGTCTGCTGTAAAGCTGTAAAACTTAATAAAATATAAGGACAGAGTAGGTTTTAAAGCTTACACTGTCCTTTTTTTTGATAATTCTGAATTATCCCGATAAATTATTGTTTGTAGTATGCCATTTTATAGAAATACGGATATTTTTCAAAAACGCTTCCGAGTGTCGTTCTTGAAGACGAGCCGGGGTCATTAACGTAGTATGTGTTGCCCGAATATCCCGTAACCACGACCCAATGAGTACTGTATGATGCCGTTCTCAGTCCTAAGATTACGGGTTTTCCCTGATCGAGCAGATTTTTTATGCTGCTGAAGCTTACGGCGGTCGTTGTCTGATAGTTTGACGGCCAGTAAAGAGAACCCGATGATGAGTAGGTAAGTTTTCCTGCCATGGTGTCGGGTCTTATTGTTGTGCCTGTACGGAAGCTTTCCGTCATAGCAAGGCATGTTGTCGTACAACCTATACTGCCGAGTGTTTTGCCTGATGAGCCCAGATACACTCCCGACCAGCGGGAATCAGTTTGTGAATAGTAGGGAACAGTCAGTTTTTTGTATGAATCGGAATCGGATGAGCTTCTCAGATAACTGTTGTTCACGTATCCTGTCTCGTTGCCGTCATACAGGATTCTTGACCAACTGCCGTTTGCTGACAGCACAAAAACCTTTTCCCCGTTGTAAAGCTTATCCTTTACTGTATAGCCCGTTCCTGCTCCTGAACGGACATTGAGATTGCCGGAGCTGACAGCCGCATAGGCTGCCGAGGCAGATGTCTGAGTGATGTAGTCGCTGTGACAATAACCGTATTTTCCGTCACTGTACTCCACCTTCCACCATTGTCCCGATTTGCTTATGAGCATTACGTATGAATTTTTGCTCAATGATCCCACAACCGTTGCAGTTGACGATGCCGAGCTTCTTACATTCAGTGCTGTTGAGCTCGTTGTCACTCTTCCTGCATAATTTGCTGAGGCTGAAGCTGAGACGGTCAGCGTAAGCATCTGCATTGTTAACAGCAGGATCATAATTATCGTTGCAGTCAGTTTTTTCATGTCTGCACCTCCTTAATCACATCAAACACTATATCATGTGCCCGAACATTTTTTCAATACTCCAAATTGTGGAATGACGGAAAAAGAGGGCTGAAAATTGACGAAAAAACATTTATTATTCTAAAACAGAATAATAAAAAATTGTAAATTCTCAGAAAAAAATCGCTTAAAGGTATTGATTTTTGGACATTAAGGCTTTATAATAAAAGCAACGTGGAGTGAAAATGCACTGCAATTTCATTGAAATGGAGTAAAGTGGAGCAAGAAGGGAGGAAGTCATGAATTTTACAGGTGTATTCAATCATACCTTAGACCCAAAGAACAGAGTGTTTGTGCCTGCTGAATTCCGTGAGGACCTCGGTGAGAATTTTTATATCTACAAAGCTCCTGAAAATTGTATTTGTCTTTATAATAATGAGCGTTGGGCTCAGCTGACAGAAAAGATAAATGAAGAGACTAACTCCTCTGCACTCAGAGAAAAAAAACGTAAGTTCTTCAGTCGTGTGGCTTCCTGTAAAATGGACAAGCAGGGCAGAATAACGATCGGTTCGGATTTTCTTGAGTATGCTGCACTTAATAAAGATGTCGTTATAGTCGGTATGGGCAACTGTGTTGAGATATGGGATGTCGATGCATGGAAGCGAATCGAAGAATCTGACGACGATGATGATCTTTCAGAAGGTATCTACTTCTAAATTTGTATTGACGGAGGAAAGTGCAAAATGGAATTTGTCCATAAATCTGTATTGCTTGAAGAAGCAGTTGATGCACTGTCCGTTAAACCTGATGGGATATATGTCGATGCGACTGCAGGCGGCGGGGGGCATTCCTCCAAAATAGCCGAGTCACTCGGTCCGACAGGTAAGCTCATTGCCATTGATCGTGACCCCGACGCCGCAGCAGTCCTGACAAAGAGATTTCATAATAATGATAATGTTGTTATTGTAAATGATGTATTTGATAATATAAAAGCAATTCTTGAAAACAAAGAAGTGTCGGGAGTTGACGGAATACTTGCCGATCTGGGTGTCAGCTCCTATCAACTTGACAACGGTGAACGTGGTTTTTCTTATCACACTGATGCTCCTTTGGATATGAGAATGAGCAAAAGCGGTTATTCGGCTTATGATGCGGTCAATAATCTTTCCGCAAAAGAGCTTTGTGAGATAATCCGTTCCTACGGCGAAGAGAAATTTGCAATGAGTATTGCAAGGAATATCGTAAAGTTCAGGGAAACAAAACCTGTTGAGACAACATTTGAGCTGTGCGATATAATTTCGTCATCAATGCCTGCCAAGGCGAAACGTGACGGGCATCCTGCAAGAAGAACTTTTCAGGCTCTGAGAATTTATGTCAACAGAGAGCTTGAAATGCTCCCGGGAGCACTCGGTGACATGTTTGAATCCCTTAATGAGGGCGGAGTGCTTGCGATAATTACGTTCCATTCATTGGAAGACAGAATAGTAAAAAATACCTTCAACGACTTATGTAAAGGATGTACGTGCCCGCCCGAATTTCCGGTCTGTGTGTGCGGTAATAAGCCAAAAGGAAAGCTGTTGTTTAAATCAGTAGCTCCGTCTGACAGGGAAGTTGAAGAAAATCCGAGAAGCCGCAGTGCAAGACTGAGGGCAATAAAGAAACTTTAAAACAATTAAGGAGAGGTTTGAATTGGCGCAAGGTTCGGCAGCATACAATTTTTCATTATTTGAGCCGTACGATTACGGTACAGCTGCACCTGAACTGGAGCCGCTGTATGAACCGGACGAGCCTGTAAAGACTCCGAAAAAAAAGAAATCGCAGTCTCACGGTGTTTCAAATGAAGCTAAAAACGCTACAAGAGTTTCATTTTTCAGATCCGTTAAGGCAATGCTTTGCGTATTCTGTGTTTTTGCCGTTGTGTGCATTGCTATGTACCTTAACGTAAGGCTTGATGAAACTGCGGCTGCGATAAATTCCGTAGAAGAAAGCATTGATGTGGCAAAGAGTGAGAATGTCCGTCTTCATTCTGCACTTGAAGGTATGGTTTCTATAGATAAGATCGAGGATTATGCGGAAAATAATCTCGGTATGGTTAAACTTGAAAATTACAAGATTACATATTTTGAATCTGATGAGGGCAATCATGTGGTTGTTTCCGGCGGCAGATCCTATGACAGTCAGGTCGGAGCAAAATTAAAGAATTTTACGGAATATTTTTTCGGTAATTAAAATAAACATAATTCAGGGATTGTTTTTCTGCGGCAGGCAGGCCTGCCGCTGAGAGGAAGACACCGTAAAAAAGGGCGAAATCTTTTTCGCCCTTTTTATGGCAATCGGGGAGAATAAAAAAAATGCAGAAAATTGGAGATATTCTCTTCCGGAAGGAGTGAAACGGATATGAAAACTAAGGTCAACAGTAAACAAAGAGGGCTTATCTCTCTTATCATAGTTGCATGTATTGCTGTCGTGCTTATCGGACGTATCGGCTATATTCAGCTTGTCAAAGGTGACTACTATTCTTCAAAAGCGGAAAGCCAGCAGCTCAGTGACAGCGAGGTGTCTGCAAGCAGAGGTAAGATATATGATGCAAACATGAATATTCTTGCCCAGAGTGCTTCTGTATGGAAAGTTTATCTTAACCCGTCCAAGATACTCAACTTTAACGAGTCAGAGCAGGAAGAGGTCAGAGGTATTATCGCCAGCGGGCTTGCCACGATACTCGGAATGGATGAGGAAACTGTAAGAAAATATACCGAAAAAAATTACAGCTATCAGCTTGTAAAAAGCGGAATTGAAAAGGATGACCGTGATGCGATTCTTGATTTTATCGAAGAATATGCGGATCGTGATGAAAATCCGATAGATCTGAGCAATATCGTCTGTATAGATCCCGACGTAAAGAGATATTATCCCTATTCATCACTTGCATCTACCGTTATCGGCTTTACAGGCAGTGACGGTGTGGGAAGAGCAGGTCTCGAATATTATTATGATGACATTCTCAAGGGTGTTGCGGGCAGAACGATAACAGCTATCAAGGGAAACGGCAGTGAAATGCCTAATCAGTACGAAACGGTGTATGAGGCACAGGAAGGAAACAGTCTTGTGCTGACTATTGATATTTATATTCAGTATATTCTTGAGGATGTGCTTTCCACAGCTCTTGAGGATACAGGTGCTGAAAATGTTTACGGCATAGTTATGGACGTTGATACAGGTGCAATACTTGCTATGGTATCTCTTCCCGATTATGATCTTAATGATCCTTATGTTCTGAAAAGTGAGGATATTGCCGACCGGTATGCGGAAGCGGCTTCTCAGCCCGAAGATGAATCACTCAGTGAGAATGAAAAGTATCTCAGAAGCAAATCATATTATCAGAATCTGCAGTGGAGCAACAGGGCAATAACAAGTACTTATGAACCCGGTTCTGTATTCAAGGTAATCACTGCAGCCGCTGCCATAGAAGAAGGTATTGCAGATCTGAATACGGGATACTACTGCAGCGGAGTTATAAACTTTGCCACAAGAAATATTCATTGCTGGAAGACCGGCGGACACGGAAGCGAGAGCTTTGAGGATCTTCTGAAAAATTCCTGTAACCCCTTTGCTGTCACTCTTGCAAGCGGTCTGGGCACGGATATATATTACGATTATTTTGAAGCCTTTGGCTTTGCTGAAAAAACAGGAGTTGATACTTCAGGTGATTTTTCGCCTACTGAAGGTGTCCTTTATATGTCAAGGGATAACTTCTCTCAGTCTGACCTTGCTTCATATTCATTCGGTCAGACATTCCAGGTCTCACCTCTTCAGATGATAACTGCCATTTCAGCAGTTGCCAACGGCGGTAACCTTATGACTCCTTACCTTGTAAGCAAGGAGATAGATGCAGACGGTAATACAGTTCGTGAGACATCACCCATTGTCAGAAGACAGGTTATTTCCGAGTCTACCGCAGAGGTCATAAGCTCCTGTATGGAAGAAGTAGTTTCCACGGGAACAGGTAAAAATGCTTATGTCGCAGGCTATCATGTTGCAGGTAAGACAGGTACATCGGAAAAGCTTGTTGCCAATAAGGTCAGCGAAACAGAGGCTTATATTGCTTCATTCTGCGGTTTTGCACCTGCTGATGATCCCGAAGTTGCAGTTATTATAATTGTTGATGAACCCAAGGGTGAACATGGCGGCGGTGCAGTTGCGGCTCCTCTTGCCGGTGATGTGTTTGAACAGGTTCTGACCTATCTCGGTGTTGAACGTTCCTACACAAATGAAGAAATGGCTCTTCTTGTTGAAACAGCACCTCTGCTTACGGGTAAAAACATAGCTGAAGCAAAATCCGCTGTTTCGGGTCAGGATCTTACATTGAAAGTTATCGGCAGCGGTGAAACTGTCGTTGCTCAGTATCCGGATGCAGGCAGAGATATTCCTGCGGACGGTATAATTGTTGTATATACGGAAGAAGATAATATGTCAGAGACCGTTACTGTTCCCGATTTTACAGGTTGTACGGTAAGTCAGGCAAATAAGCTGGCTGTCAACAGCGGTCTTAATATAAAAATTTCCGGCAGCTCGCTGAACAGCGGAACAGTGTATGCTTATAAACAGAGTATTGAAGCCGGTCAGACCGTAAATATGGGAGAAATAATTACTGTCTCATTCAAGACAAATGTAGACGTTTCAGACTGACGGGAGGTAATTGCATGAAGATATCCGAAGTTTTGAATTCTGTTAAAACTTATGATACTTATGAAGATATGCAGGTGACTTTTATCACTGCAGATTCACGCAAAGTTGTACCCGGATGCATTTTTGTTTGCGTTAAGGGAAACCGTTTTGACGGACACGATGCGGCAAAACAGGCTCTTGATGACGGTGCTGTGTTGGCAGTATGCGATCATGATATGGGACTAGACAGACAGATCGTTGTTGAGAACACAAGAGCGGCACTTTCGGTAATGTGCTCAAATTTCTTCGGTAATCCTGCATCAAAGCTCAGAATAATCGGAATTACGGGCACAAACGGTAAAACAACTTCAGCTTTTCTTATAAAAAATATGCTTGAACGTATGGGGCATAAAACAGGACTTATCGGTACGGTCAAGAACATGGCAGGAGATAAGGAATATCCTGCCGCACTTACGACACCCGAAAGCTTTGAACTTCATGAATTGTTCAATGAAATGGTCAAAGAGGGATGTGAATACTGCGTTATGGAGGTATCATCCCAGGCACTCGCTCAGGAGCGTGTTGCAGGTATCACCTTTGCCGCAGGAGTTTTTACAAATCTGACTCAGGATCATCTTGATTATCACGGCAGCTTTGAAAATTATGCACAGGCAAAGGCGAAGCTTTTTGCTTCTTCAGAGCTTTGTGTGCTCAATCTTGATGATGAACATGCAATGTCAATGATGCGGAATTCCGACGGAAGAATGGTAACATATTCCGTAAATCAGGATGAATCCGATTATACTGCAAAATATATAAGATATAAAAACGACGGTATAGAGTACGAGCTGGTGACGATGGGATATGTTGAACGTGTCAAGGTTGGTATTCCCGGAGAATTTACGGTATATAATTCTATGGCAGCGGCAGTAACGCTTATTGAAATGGGCTTTGATTTCAGTTCGGTTCTTTATGCACTGTCATTGTCCGAAGGGGTCAAGGGTCGGATAGAGGTCGTTCCCACAGATACTGATTATACGGTCATTATTGACTATGCACATACACCTGACGGACTTGAAAATATTATTTCTTCTCTCAGAAAGATTGCAAAGAGCCGTATTATTACAGTTTTCGGTTGCGGAGGAGACAGGGATAAAACAAAACGTCCCTTGATGGGAAGTATTGCGGCAAAGCTCTCAGATGTTATTGTCGTAACTTCCGATAATCCCCGAAGCGAAAATCCCGATATGATAATTGAAGATATTCTTGCCGGAATTAAAGGCTCTAAAGTTAAGAAGATCGTTGAGCCTGACAGAACAAAGGCTATTGCTGCGGCAATGAATGAGGCTCAGACAGATGATATTATCGTTCTGGCAGGAAAAGGACACGAAACTTACCAGATCCTTAATACGGGAAAAATACATTATGATGAAAGAGAGATCGTCAGAGGACTTCTTGACGGCTCGATAAAAGGTTGATTGTTTTGAAAGAGATCAGATTGTCTGATGCCGCAGCAGCCGTAAAGGGCAGGCTGACAGGCGACGGAATATTTAAAGGCGTATATACAGATTCAAGAAAACCTGTTCCCGACGGACTTTTTATTGCTCTTGAGGGCGAAAGGTTTGACGGACATGATTTTGTTGACAGTGCCGTAAAAGACGGTGCTGCGGCAGTTCTTGTAAGAAAAGAAGTCGATTGCAGTATTCCCGTGATATATGTTGAGGATACAAAACAGTCACTTCTTGATCTTGCATCGTATTACAGAGGTCTGTTTACGTTTCCCGTTGTCGGACTTACGGGAAGTGTAGGCAAGACGACCACAAAGGAAATGACTGCTCTTGTAATGGAGAGTAAGTATAAAACGGTCAAGACTCAGGGAAATCTTAATAATGATATCGGTATGCCGATGACCCTTTTTAATATAGATCAGACAACTGAAGCGGCAGTAATCGAAATGGGTATGAATCACAAGGGTGAGATATCCCGTCTTACTGCTGTATCGAGACCTGATGCAGGAATCATAACAAATGTAGGAGTATCGCACATCGAGAATTTAGGCTCAAGGGAGAATATCCTCAGTGCAAAGCTCGAAATTCTTGAAGGTATGAAAAAAGGCTCACCGCTTATTATCAACGGTGATAACGATATGCTCTCACAGGTCAGAAATGAAAACTTCAATATTATATTTTTCGGTATTGAAAACGAAAACTGCCATATCAGAGCAGTTGATATTGATGCAGGTGCAGACGGAACTTCATGCAATGTGCTGTACAGCGGAAATAAATATAAAATGTATGTCCCTGCGGCAGGACTTCACAATGTTTATGATGCACTTGCGGCTTTCGGTGCAGGTGTAAGTCTGGGGATCGAGCCTCAGACAGCGGCTGATGCCATTGCGGATTATGTTCCCGCAGGTATGAGACAGAAAACTGTCCGTAAAAACGGAATTACTTTTATTGAGGATTGCTATAATGCAAGTCCCGATTCGGTGAAGGCAGGAATAAACACTCTTACGTCCGTCGGTGCACAAAGGACTGTTGCGGTACTCGGCGATATGCTCGAACTGGGTGATTACTCAGAGACTGCCCACACTCAATGCGGTGAATATGCTTCTGAAAAAGCCGTTGATGTCCTTTTTGCATACGGCAATGAGTCAGCATATACCGCAAATGCCGCTGTCGGTGTAAAGGAAGTTTATCATTTCACCGATGAAAATGAGCTTGCTGATAAGATTAGTGAAACTGTCAGATGCGGCGATGCAGTACTTTTTAAGGCAAGCAGAGGTATGAAACTGGAAAATGTTATACGTATTATATATGAAAAATTAAATTGAATGTGAAAGGCGGAAGTTCTGATGAATACATGGTTGGCGTTGGTAATTGCAGCTGTTATCGGCTTTCTTGTAGCATTTTTGCTGGGATATGTTGTTATACCCTGGTTGCATAAACTTAAATTCGGTCAGACAATACTTGATATAGGTCCTTCATGGCACAAGAACAAACAGGGCACACCTACAATGGGCGGCATTCTGTTTATGGCGGGGCTTTTTATTGCATTGTTCATTGTTATACTGTCGGATAAGCTCATGGGCGGAGATATGATAGCAGGTGACAGTCTTGTTCCGGGTACGGTGAAGACAAAATTCTACAGCGGAATCATAATGGCTTTCTGTTTTGCTCTTATCGGCTTCCTTGATGACTATATCAAGGTCGCAAAGAAGAGAAATCTCGGTCTTACCGTTTTGCAGAAAACTGTTGCTCAGATAATAGTTATGTCGGGTTACTTAGGCTCTCTTTATGCTGTTGATGCCACATATATGTACATTCCTTTCGTAGGTAATGTTGAGTTGGGCTGGTTTTTCTGGATATTCGGAGTTGCCGTACTTTACTGTACGGTAAATGCAGTCAACTTTACTGACGGTATTGACGGACTTTGTGCTTCCGTAACTGCAACTTTTGCGGCGGCATCAATAGTTATCGGTATTCTCAGAGGTGTTTTCGGCGTCAGCCTTCTTTCTGCTGCTCTTTTCGGTTCGCTCACAGGCTATCTTATCTGGAACTGGAATCCTGCAAAGGTCATGATGGGCGACACGGGCTCAATGTTTCTCGGCGGTCTTGTAGTTGCTGTTGCATACTGCCTTGATATGCCCTGGATAATCCTTTTGACCGGCATCGTATACGTTATGGAATTCGGTTCGGATGTTCTTCAGATCGGTTATTTCAAGCTTACACACGGCAAACGCATATTCAAGATGGCTCCTATTCATCATCACTTTGAAAAGTGCGGCTGGAAAGAGAAAAAGATAGTTTACGTATTTTCACTTATTAATATAATAGGTTCGGTAATTGCAATATTGCTTGTTTATTTCGGTCAGCCGAAATAAGTAAACATTAATAAAAATCGGAGGTAAGGAGTATGGATAAGCAGTCAAAAGGTGGCTTCAGCCTGAAAAAACTGTGGTATACGTATGCCAATTACGGCAGTATTGATATATGGTTTCTGGTTACGGTCCTTGCATTGCTTTGCATAGGTCTTGTCATGATGTTTTCGGCAGGATATCCTTACGCTTTGAGTAAGTACGGTGACTCCACATATTTTATAAGAAGACAGGCATTTTTTGCAGTCATCGGTCTTATCGTCATGTTTTTTCTTTCACGTCTTAAAGCTGAGATATGGAAAAAATTCACATGGCTTATCTGTGGTGTTTCCACATTTATGTTACTTATAGTTTTTGTTCTGCCTCAGTACAAAGCGGGATTCTACAGATGGATAGATCTTGGTTTTACGACTTTTCAGCCCTCGGAGATCGCCAAGTTTGCCGTTATCGTTGCAGGTGCGTACTTTTACAGTAAATATGCAAAGAAAATGAGCAGTACAAAGCCGTCAAAGCTTCAGATCCCGTCTAAAATAAACAATAAGCTCGGTTTCGGGCTTGTCAGAGAATCGTGGGTTCCCACATGGCTTTTCTGCGGATTTTTCGGAGCATGTGCAGTCCTTGTTTTTCTTGAAAATCACCTTTCGGGCTGTATTCTTATTTTCGCCATAGGCGTTGTAATGATGTTCCTTGGCGGTGTCAGAAAAAGATGGTTTGTTGCAGGTATTTCGGCTGTTCTCGCATTGGTTCTCGTTATATGTGTTCCGATATATGTTGATATCAAAAAAGAAGATGCGGCAAAGGCTGCCGCTGAAGAGCAGGGTATTGAATATGTCGAGGAAGAGAACGATGATAAGGTAGGCTTTCTTAAAAGCTATCAGGCAGAGCGAATCGTAAGCTGGCTTGACAAGGATTATGATCCGACGGGAGACAGATGGCAGACCAATCAGGCTCTTTATGCCATCGGCTCGGGCGGTCTTTTCGGTAAGGGACTCGGAAACTCAACTCAGAAATACATGTATGTTTCTGAGCCTCAGAACGATATGATATTTTCCATTGTGTGTGAAGAGCTCGGCTTTGTCGGTGCAGTGATCGTTATTGCTCTGTTCGTTATGCTTGTTTACAGAGGTGTTGTCATAGGTCTTAACGCCAAGACACGCTTCGGATCTCTTATTGCGATGGGACTTGTATTTCAGATCGGTCTTCAGGTCGTGCTGAATATTGCCGTTGCTACGGATTCTATGCCGAATACCGGTATCAGCTTGCCGTTTTTCAGTTACGGCGGTACGTCTCTTGTCATGTTGCTTGCTGAAATGGGTATTGTTCTGTCTGTTTCCAGAGAGGGCAAAATGAATAAAAAATAAATCGTGCCTTCAGACACTGAAAGGAATTTATATATGAAAATTGTATTTGCAGCCGGAGGAACCGGCGGACATATTAATCCTGCACTTGCCGCCGCAGGAGAGATAAGGGAAAAATATCCCGATGCCGAAATACTATTTATCGGCACTAAGGATAAAATGGAGTCAAGACTTGTGCCTAAGGCAGGATTTGATTTTAAAACTATTTCCATAAGCGGATTTCAGAGAAAGCTTTCTGTTAAAAATTTATTCAGAAATATTGCAACTCTCTGGCGTCTTGCAGGCTCAGGCAGAGCAGTCAGAAAGATACTTAAAGCATTTAAGCCCGATGTGGTTGTCGGTTTCGGCGGATATGTCAGCGGTCCTGTTGTCAGAACAGCCGCAAAAATGGGAATAAAGACAGCTATTCATGAACAGAATGCATTTCCGGGCGTGACAAATAAAATGCTTGCAAAGACGGCAGATGCGGTTATGCTTGCAGTTCCTAAGGCACAGGACTATCTTGAATGCAAGAATCCTCCCGTGGTTACAGGTCTTCCCGTAAGAAGTGAGATTCTCAGAGCAGACAGGGATTTTGCCAGAGCTGAACTGGGACTTGATGATAAGCCCGTTATTTTCTCTTTCGGAGGAAGTCTCGGTGCAAAAACGGTCAATGAAGCAATGGTCGGACTTATTGCTTCACTTTATAAAGACGGTAACTGCCATTTTATTCATGGTTACGGGCAGTACGGCAAGTGGTTTCCCGATGCACTTAAAGAAAAAGGTGCAGATGTTGCCGCCGCAAAAAATATTGATGCCAGAGAATACATTTACGATATGGATAAGTGCCTTGCCGCTGCTGATATTATTATCAGCCGTTCGGGAGCGAGCACATTGTCCGAAATTGAAGCAGTGGGAAAGGCAAGTATTCTTATTCCTTCTCCCAATGTTTCGGAAAATCACCAGTATCATAATGCAATGACTCTTGTAAATGCAAATGCGGCAAGAGTTATTGAGGAAAAAGATCTTACAGATGAAAAACTGCTTGAAGTGGTGAAAGAACTGCTTGCAGATAAATCTCTGCGTGATGAAATGGGCAAAAATGCAAAACAGCTTGCAGTGCCCGACTCACAGGAGAAGATAGCCGAAATAATTATTTCGTTAGTCGGTTGAACACGGACACGACCCACCGCATAATATACAGTATGAAAGGTGGGAAAAACGTGAGCAGATATATAATAAACGGCGGAAAAAGGCTGTTTGGCGAAACACGTATTCAAGGCTCAAAAAACAGCGTTCTGCCGATACTTGCAGCCACGATACTTATAAAAGGGGAATCTGTCATTAAAAATTGCCCCGATATAACGGACGTGGATGCAACGGTAAAGATATTGCGTCATCTCGGTTGTAAGGTAACAAGAGAGGGACATACCGTTATTGTTGACAGCTCCGATGTTGAAAATTATGATATTCCTGATGAGCTTATGCGTGAGATGCGTTCATCAGTTGTGTTCCTCGGTGCTATAATCGGCAGAATGGGAAGGGCGAGCCTCTCAACACCCGGTGGCTGTGAGATAGGTTTGAGACCTATTGATCTTCACCTTGATGCAATTCAGCGATTCGGAGTTAATATTCATGAAGAATATGCAAAAATTGAATTTGAAACAGTAAAAAATCTTGAAGGAACAAATATATCGCTTTCTTTTCCCAGTGTAGGTGCGACAGAAAATATTATCCTTACCGCATGTCTTGCAAAGGGAACAACAGTTATCACAAATGCAGCAAGAGAGCCGGAAATAAGTGATCTTGCAGATTTTCTCAACAGCTGCGGTGCAAGGATATCGGGAACAGGAGAGGGCACGGTTATTGTTGAGGGTGTTACAAAGCTTCACCCCTGTGAATATAAGGTCATACCGGACAGGATAGTTGCTGCTACATATATGTCTGCGGCGGCAATGACTCACGGTAAACTGCATCTGACAAACATCATTCCCGCTCATATTGCTCCCGTTATTCCTGTTTTTGAGGAAGCAGGGTGTGATATTTCCGTTACGGCGAGTACACTGACTCTAACAGCACCGCCCAGACTCAGCGGTATTAAAACTGTCAGGACAATGCCTTATCCGGGATTTCCCACGGATATGCAGGCTCCCGTAATGGCAATGACAACAGTTTGTCACGGTACGAGCGTTATTATTGAGACCATTTTTGAGAGCAGATATAAGCATGTGAGTGAGCTTTTACGGTTCGGTGCAAAAATACGGGTAGACGGCAGAATGGCAGTGATCGAGGGCGTCGATAAGCTGACAGGTGCATCTGTAATTGCATCTGATCTCAGAGGAGGGGCTGCACTGATTCTTGCAGGTGCTGCGGCTCTGGGCAACACAACGGTCAACGATATAAAATTTGTTTCGAGAGGATATGAAAATATGAGCGGTGTTCTCACTGCTCTGGGATGCGATATAAGGGAAGAAAGGGATACACTCGATGGAGCAGGAGCTGAGTAAAGCTGAAAAAAAGGCACTGAAGGCAAAACGTCAGCACAGAAGGCAGATCATAAGACGCATTAAGGTCGGTACGGGACTTTGTTTCGTGCTGGCTGTTGTGCTGTATTTATTGTGTGCTCTTGTTTTCTTTAAGACAGAAACTGTTGCCGTGCTTCCGGCTTCAGGTGAGGATACGGCAGCAAGCATATATTACAGTGATGAAGACATCGTAAAGGTTTCGGGAGTGCAGACAGGTGACAGTCTTGTTCTGATCTCAAAACATAATATAGAAGAATCAATAGAAACACTTTTGCCTTATATCGGCAAGGCTACGGTCAA
>CAZTFS010000003.1:0-54859 GCA_964613045.1 uncultured Eubacteriales bacterium | reverse complement strand
ACGGTGTACATAAAATGCCCGTGAAAAATTTTCTTGTTTACTTTTGGATAAATGACGAGTTGAAAGAAGTACACATAACCGCAGTCATTTATGGCAGACGAAACCAATTAGAGCAACTGAAACAAATTGATACTTAACCGAAAAGCCGCCACTTGAATGTGACGGCTTTGTATTCAATAAAAAAATTGAGTATTCATAGGTTAAATCCCTTATGAATACTCACTATGGTGCGGATGACGGGACTTGAACCCACACAGTATTGCTACCACTAGAACCTGAATCTAGCGCGTCTGCCAATTCCGCCACATCCGCATATTTAATTACTCCCTGATTTTTACACGGCGGGAGAACCGAGGCGGGCAATTAAGCTGATCCGCATTTCCTCTTGATTTTTACACGGCAGAGGTATCCGAGGCGGGCAATTAAGCTGATCCGCATTACTCATTTACTGAGCTAAATTATAATAACACTTTTATTTTTGTTTGTCAAGCATTTTAAGAATGAATTTATCTGCATTTCCCTTGTTTTACAAACCATAATGTGATAATATGAACTTATAAACCGAAGGGAGACTTTCTTATGATAAGACAAGCTGCTTTTAGCGGCACAGGAAAATTGCTCAAGGGCGGCCTCCATTGCCACACAACACGCTCCGACGGCAAATGCACTCCGGAAGAAACATTCATACTTCACAAGCAGAACGGTTACGATTTTCTTGCACTAACAGATCACCGTAAATATAATTACAAAAACTTTGCACCCGAAACGGGTATTACCGTTATTCCCGGAATGGAAATAGACGGTACATTTGACCGTGAAAACGGATTCAGAACATATCACACCGTCTGTCTTGGTTCAGACGGAGAATCAAACGGATTCAATCAGGATGAAGAATTTTTCTGCACCGATGTAAAAACTCAGTCTGATTTTCAGAAATATCTTGATGCGGTAACAGCAAAAAACAACCTGATTTTTTATTGTCATCCCGAATGGAGCGGTACACCTGCAAGATACTTTGAAGATCTCAAGGGTTATTTTGCAATGGAAGTATGGAATTCAGGCTGTGTCATTGAACATGACATTGACAAAAATGCTCCCTACTGGGACGAAATGCTGGGGTCAGGTCACAAGCTCTGGGGTGTTGCTGTTGATGACGGTCATCAGCCTCATCATCACTGTAAAGGATGGGTAATGGTCAATGCCGAAAACAATGCAGATGCAATACTGACTGCACTAAAAGAAGGTAAGTTTTATTCTTCAACCGGTCCTGTAATCAAGGATTTTTATATCGACGGCGATAAGGCTTATGTTGAAGCCGCAGAGGAATGCTCAAAAATCTGGTTCTGTTCAGATAAACATCCCGCTCGACAGTTCAAGAATACCGCATGTGCAGAAATAGACATGAACGGAAGCTACACTTACATCCGTGCCGTTATTATGGATAAAGACGGCAACAGGGCATGGACAAATCCGATATTTTTAAAATAAGATCGGATAAAATACAATTTCAGACAATTTTCAATTTACACTATCATTCAACAGACTGTCATATTTTATTCCGAATCCTCTTGCATAGACGATCTCAGAAGTATAAACACCGTCTGAAAGTCTTGGAATATCAACAGGTAAAGTTCCCTGTGCACCAAATACGCCGAAAATGACTTCTATTCCGGCGGTAATATTCGGTCCGCAGGCTGCCTCGGAGGACGTGACACCGCCTACCAGAGCTTCGGTAGGATCAACCGAAGAGCCTTTACATCCATAAACTGCAATAACAGCATCTGCATCGGGATAAGACTGCACATCATAAGGCTTGTCCACAGACTGTACTATCGTAGTCTTTCCCTGCGACTCGGCATATTCAATAACATTCAGTATATATGCAGACTCCCATCTGCCGCCATTCATTCTGTCCGCACGGCTGATCTCCGAATTGAAGATGATCGTGTCAGCCCACTTAATTTGCGACAAATAAGTATTAAGAGTGGTTGCCGAGCTAAAACGAACAACCTGAACTTCAGCTCCGTCCGGAATCAATCCTGCATCCTTTGCCCTGTTCCAGCCCATTACCATCTGAGCTTTTTCGTTATCATAAGGCACCATCATCAGCACTTTACTTTCTGATGATACACACAACGGCAAGGTATCGTTCTTATTCTGAACAACAGTAACAGCAGCGGCGGCAATTTCACGCTCTGTCTGACGGTTTTCATCGCATCCTACCACAGTCTGAGCTTTTTCAAGACTGTAATCATCAATACTCCAACCGTTGATGCCGTTTTCAACTTTTACCGTAAGAATTCTTGTAACCGCATCGTCAATTCTTGACATCGGAACAGTACCGTCTTCAACAGCATCAATAACACCGTTTATTATATTATCAAGATCCTCCAGATCTTCCAAATCATAAAGTGTGCAGGGCATACAGATCATATCAACACCGGCATTTATTGCATTGATGACCGATTCCACCTGTCCCCAGTTAGCCGATATGCCCGCCATATTCATGGCATCTGTAACGACGATTCCCTCAAAGCCCATTTCACCCTTAAGAAGCCCTGTTATTATATCGTCTGACATCGTGGCAGGCAGTGCTTCAGCCTTGCCAGTTTTTTGCGAAACAATGGTGTCCTGTTCAAGCTGAGGATAAAGTATATGGGCAGTCATTATCATATCTATACCCTGTTCAATTGCTATTGTATACGGTGCAAGCTCATTCTCCATCAGAACTTCCTTGGACTTGTCAACAATCGGCAATCCGTAATGGGAGTCTGTTTCAGTGTCTCCATGCCCGGGAAAATGTTTTGCACAGCCTATTACATTATACTCAGACATACCTTTAATAACCGCAGATGCCATAATGCCGACAGTTTCGGGATCATCACTGTAGGATCTGAGACCGATAACAGGATTATTTGCATTGTTGTTTACATCCACAACGGGAGCAAGATTTGTATTGATTCCCAGAACACTCAGCTCACTGCCGATTATCTGACCTGCAAGGTACGCATATTCGGTACTGCCTGCAGCTCCCAGTGCCATATTTCCGGGCAACGCAGTACCCGAACCGAGACGGTAAACAGAACCACCCTCCTGATCGACACTGATTATCATAGGAATTCCGCCATCCTTAACTGCGGCTTCCTGCATAGCCATAGTCAGCTCATACGCCTGTTCGGTCCCCGTAAGATTCTGAGCAAAATAGATTACAGCTCCGAAATTATAATCCTCAACTATCTGACGGACCTGATCGTTCATAACAGTGAAGCCGACAGCCCCCTCACTGTCAGTCAGATCTTCGTCCCAGTAACGAAAATCAACCATCATCATCTGAGTGACCTTATCTTTAAGAGACATCTCATTTAAAATAAGAGACACGGGGCAATAATAATCAAAACTCATTCCGAAAATCAACTCAAATAACATTATAAATGTCAATAAAATCGAATAAAGTGATTTCAGAATCATCATAATCTTCTCCTCATTATATAATCGAATGTTTTTATTTTATTTTATTGTACCATAAACAAACGGATTTTTAAATATTAAATTAAAAGATTTTAATTATTGCAAAATTTTTCTGTCTTTGATATGATAAAAACACTTAATATAGTCACATAAAAGAGGTATTACCATGAAAAATAAAGATTCATTGGAAATTGTATTTATACGTCATGCAGAAACAGATTATGATGATATAGCTGACCGTGACCCGAGCGACGGAGATCTTACCGCAAAGGGTGAACAGCAATGCACAGATTTAGGCGAAAAACTTAAAGATTTACAGATAGATGCATACATCTCAAGCTCGCTGTTACGTGCTTTTAAGACCGCAACAGGAGTTTGTAAAGCTAAAGATGACCATCCGTTGATTGAAATATGTCCCGAGCTTGTGGAATGCGGCTGCACACCGGGTTATTTCGGATGCAGTGAAAAATTTCTGAATCAGTTTTACAAAAATACAAAAATGTGCGACAAGCTTTACGGCACGCAGGAATACGATTTCTGTTGCGAAGGTATTGAAGCCAATGACATCCGTGCAAAAAAGGTAATTGATTACATATGCTCACGCTTCACCTTCGGCGACAGAGTGGTACTTTTCAGCCACCACGGTTTTCTTGAACACCTGATCCCCACCGCATTAGGCATCAAAACACATTGTTTTGATTTTGCACTGGATAACATTTCCATATCCGTTGTTGATATTAACAGAAACGGCTCCCGTACACTCAGATGTGTAAATAAACAGCATTATAATTGATTTTTTCTATAAAAATATCTGTATACTTATTGACAAACGCACTTTGCTGTGCTATAATCCATATCACCACTTTAAAGTGATGAAGAAATGAAGAATTTTAAGGTGCTGTATATTTGTATTATATTTGTTTGGAGATGTACATAATGAGAAAAGGAAACTTAATGGGTGTCCGTGATGACATCAAAGTTCTCGACGCAACTATCAGAGACGGCGGTCTTTGCAACAATTTTGAATTTACGGATGAATTTGTCCGTGAGCTTTATAAGATGAATGTCGCCTGCGGTGTAGATTATATGGAATTCGGCTACAGAGCAAGCAAAACCATGTTTAATGAAAGCGAATTCGGTAAATGGAAGTTCTGTAACGAAGAAGATATCCGTGCAATCGTCGGTGAAAATCAGACAAACATGAAGCTTGCAGTTATGGCTGATGTAGGCAGATGTGATTTTAAAACAGATTTCGTTCCCAAAAGCGAAAGTGTAATTGATATGGTCCGTGTTGCCTGCTACATTCACCAGATCCCTGCGGCTATTGAAATGATTGAGCATTTCCATGCTCTCGGATACGAGACAACATGTAATATAATGGCTATTTCACAGGCAAATTCCGAACAGGTCAAGCAGGCTCTTAACATGCTTACCGAATCCGATGTTGATGTCATTTATCTTGTTGACAGCTACGGTTCTCTTTTCCCCGAAAATGCTTGTGAACTGGCACAGATCTATCTTGCAAGCGTTGAAGGAACGGATAAAAAGATCGGTTTCCACGCTCATAACAATCAGAATCTTGCTTTTGCAAATACCATCGAAACAATGTCCTACGGCGTTTCATTCCTTGATGCAACAGTTCAGGGCATGGGCAGAGGTGCAGGTAACTGTGCAATGGAGCTTCTTTTCGGCTTCCTCAAGAATCCGAAGTACAAGCTTTACGGTCTTCTTCAGTTTATTGAGAAATATATGCTTCAGCTTAAAAAAGACGGTATCCTATGGGGATTTGACCTTCAGTATATGCTTACCGGCATACTCAACTGTCATCCCCGTGATGCCATTGCATTTACGAATGAAAAGCGTGTTGACTACGCTGAATTTTACAAAACACTTACGGATAACTTTTAATCTCCGGAACATAGAGAAAATCATCCCGCCGCTAAATCGGCAGGATGATTTTTTTATAACAGCAAAATCATTTTTATCGGGTACAGCCCGATAAATTATTGCTTACTTGTTGCTTTATACATAAAATGTGCGGCAATAATTGATGAAACACCGCCTACGAGCTTACCGACTATCATTGCAGGCAGATATGCTTCGTCGTATGCCATTGTGAATGCCAGATGATCGCCGAAAACAAATGAAGCAGACACAGTAAATGCCATATTCATCATTCTGCCCTTTTCATTCATTTTGCCTGCAAGATCGAAGGTCGGTATGCTGTTTGCCAATGATGAAACGAGTCCAAGCACACTGTTTTCATCTATGCCGATTTTACTGCCTATCTTCATAAAAGGCTTTTTGCATATCTTTGATATAAATGCAATAAGGGGAAAAACACCTGCGAGAATTATCGCAATGCCGGCAACAGTTGCAAAGCCGTCTTCAACAGGAGTCATATATGGTATCAGTGTGATATCTGTTATGTATTCAAAAATTCCTGCGGCAAGTCCCACAGTAATTATAATAATAACAATTTTACCGATAATACCGAAAATTTTACGGCAAAGATCGGGTTTAAAAACAAGACCGATACATGTAATCAGTGCCATAAGAAGCACAGGAATAAGATTAAGCATAAGCGTTCCGAATGAAATTCCGAGCATAAGTCCGGAAATGATACAACCCACAGGCATTGTTGCAATACCGCAGAGAATACCGCTGAGAACCTCTTTATGATATTTTTCGTCAATTGTTTTCAGTGCAACGGGAACGGTAAAACATATTGTACATCCCATCATCGATGCGACAACAAGACCGTTGAAGCTACCGAGCACATTGTTTGTTGCAAGTTCAGATGCAATTGCAGCTCCTCCCATATCATTTGCCACAAAACTACCGATGAAAGACATGTCGATGTGAGTAAATGAACACAGTGGCTCAAAAACAGGGGTAAGTAATTTTGCAAGTGTGGGTGCAATACATATCATACCGACCATTGCAAGTGCAAGTGAGCCCGATGCCGTAATACCTTTTTCAAATTCTTCTCCGAGCTTGAGATGGTTTCCGGTGATCCTGTCTAATGCTCCGATGATTGCAAAAACAGCAAATATAATTTCAAGAACTTCCATATTTTTTCTCCTGTTGTTTTCCGGATTCAGTATAGCATAATTTTGAAGAATTTACAACGTACAATGCAGATCCCCCTTGGATTTTTGTTTAATTATATCACAGTCCTGACATAAAATTCAATCTGTTTACAGATACTTGTAATTTCAAAATCAGCAGATGTTTTTAATGAAAAAAAAGGAGCCGAAAATGGCTCCTGAATTTATTTAATTATGAAAGCATCATTCTGTCATTTGCAAATTCGCCGTTACTTGCTTTTGCAAACAGCTCAAGAAGATCCGAAACCTGAAGATTTTTCTTCTCTTCGCCGGAAATATCATAAATGATCTCACCGTTGTTCATCATTATGAGTCTGTTGCCGTATTTGATAGCATCTTTCATGTTGTGTGTGATCATGATAGTTGTTATTTTATCCTCGGAAACAAGCTCGTCTGTAAGATTGAGAACCTTTGATGCTGTCTGAGGGTCAAGAGCCGCAGTATGCTCATCAAGAAGGAGAAGCTTCGGTTTTTTAAGAGTAGCCATAAGAAGGGTTACTGCCTGTCTCTGACCGCCTGAGAGAAGACCGACCTTTGAAGTAAGTCTTGTTTCAAGCCCCAGATCAAGCTTCTTCAGAAGCTCCTTAAACTGTGCTTTTTCCTTGGATGTCACACCGATTCTGAGTGTCTTTTTCTTTCCGCGTCTTGCAGCGATTGCAAGATTTTCATCTATCTGCATATCTGCAGCAGTACCTGTCATGGGATCCTGGAAAACTCTGCCTAAGTATGCAGCTCTCTTATGCTCGGGGAGTTTAGTAACGTCAATACCGTCTATCTCAATTATACCGCTGTCAACAGGATAAACACCTGTAATCATGTTAAGAAGTGTTGATTTTCCTGCACCGTTACCGCCGATAACTGTTACAAAATCGCCGTCCTCAAGAGTAAGGTCAATACCGCAGAGGGCTTTTTTTTCGTTGATCGTACCGGGATTGAAGGTCTTATGAACACCTTTGATTTTAAGCATTCGTTTTTCCTCCTTCTTTAGCCTTTACTTTTTTAGGAGCAATTTTTGCCTTCCAGTAAGGAATTGCAAGGAAGAGTGCAACAACGAGAGCTGTAAGCATCTTGAGGTCGTTAGCATTAAGTCCCATACGGAGAACAGCAGTGATTACAACGTAATAAATGATTCCGCCGCATACAACAGCAAGCAGCTTAAGGGAGAAGTTCTTGAACAGCTTACCGAAAATAACATCACCTATGATGACAGCCGCAAGTCCGATAACAATAGCACCTCTGCCCATGTTTACGTCTGCGAAGCCCTGGTATTGAACAAGCAGAGCACCCGAAAGAGCAACTATGCCGTTTGAAAGGACAAGACCGATAATAATTCTTGTCTTTGTATTAATACCGTTTGCTCTTGCCATTGCCTGATTACAACCTGTTGCACGGATGGAATGACCCATTTCAGTTCCGAAGAACCAATAGAGTGCCACAATAAGTATAACCGTGAACACAGCGACAACAAGAATTGATTTATTAATGAAACGAAGAGACACAAGAAGGTCGTATTTCGTTACACTCAATGTCTGGTTTGCTTTATTTCCGAGTATACGAAGATTTATTGAATAAAGTGCAAGCTGGGTCAGGATGCCGGAAAGAATTGCCGGAATTCCGAATGCGGTATGAAGTATACCTGTTACAAGACCTGCAAGACAGCCCGCAAGGAAAGCAACGATCATTGCAAGCCAGACATCCATGCCGTTTATGACACACATAACAAGCACGGCACCGCCTGTTGCCATTGATCCGTCAACTGTCAGGTCGGCAACGTCAAGCACTTTGTATGTAAGGTAAACACCGATAGCCATAATGCCCCAGATAATACCCTGAGCAACGGCACCGGGAAGTGAAGATATAAATGCTTCCATTAAAAGTCCTCCGATAATGATCTGAGAAAACAGTTTTTACCGTATAGCGACAACCGTTTTCTGTAAAGGAAAAAAGCGGCAGATCTTACACTACCGCCGTTTTATACGAAATTACAGATTATTCAGCAGAAGCTGCAAGCTCAACATAATCTTCGGGAACGGTAATACCCAATTTGGTGCAGTTTGCAGCAACATACTTCTTTGTTGTATCTGTTGCATACTTGATATCCATTTCTGCGGGATCAGAACCGTTTACGAGAATGTCGTAAGCCATGAGACCTGCCTCATAACCAATGTTGTAATAGCTGACAGAAAGAGTTGCAATAGCACATACAGCAGCAGAACCTTCATCAGCAGTGATTACGGGAATCTCTTCTGCGGAAGCGATCTCATGAACTGTCGCAGTAGCTGAAACGAGAGTGTTATCAGTGGGGATATAGATTGCATCAACCTCTGAACAAGCAAGAGATACAACTGAAGCAACTTCGTTTGTGTCAGCAACGGTATAGATTTTGTATTCAAGATTAAGTTTGTCAAATTCTTTTGTGATAGTATCAGCCTGATACTTGGAATTGGGTTCACCGGAGCAGTAGATAATACCGATCTTTTTTGCTTCGGGAAGAAGCTCTGTAAACATAGCTGCCTGAGTAGGAATGGGCATAAGGTCAGATGTACCTGTTACATTAATACCTGTGCAGCCGTTCCATTCGTCAGCTTCGAGAGCTGTTGCAAAGTCAGTAATTGAAGTGGCAACGATGGGAATATCAGCAGTAGATGCAATTGCAGCCTGAAGAGCAGGAGTTGCATTAGCCATGATGAGGTCAACATTATCAACTGTGAACTGATTTGTGATAGTTGCACATGTTGGGGAATCGCCTGCTGCATTCTGAAGATCGAACTCTACATTGCTGCCGAGCTTTTCCTTAAGAGCATCCATAAAACCGTTGGTTGCGGCATCAAGTGCATCATGCTGAACAAGCTGGCAGATACCTACCTTATATACTTTGCCGGATACGGCTGCGGAAACTTCAGAACTGTCTTCTGTTGAGGATTCTTCATTTGCAGGATTAGCTGCACAGCCTGCAAAAATGCAAGCAATCATTGCAACTGCAAGAATTACGCTAAAAATTCGTTTCATTTTTTTTGACATTATTAAATCTCCCTTATAATTTAGTCTCCAATGTCATAAACCTACTAAATTATAACGCCGGGGATTTAACTTGTCAATAGTTTTTTGATTATATAACAATTATAGCAAAACAGCGGCAGAATAAGTCTGCCGCTGTAATAAATTGACTGATTATTCAGCTGACATATCAATTGCTACGTAATCTTCGGGAACGGTAATATCAAGAGCTGTGCAACGGTCTGCTACATATTTGTTTGTAAGCTCTGTTGCGTACTGGATCTCCATATCAGCGGGGTTCTTGCCGTTTACGAGAATGTCATAAGCCATCTCGCCTGCTGCATAACCGATGCTGTAGTAGCTGATTGAAAGAGTTGCAACACCGCAGCCCTTACAGATACCTTCTTCACCTGCGATAACGGGGATACCTGCGGGAGCAGCGATCTCATCAACAGCAGATGTTGCGGAAGCGATAGTGTTGTCTGTGGGGATGTAAAGAACGTCTACTTCGGAGCAAGCCTTTGTTACAACAGATGCGATCTCGTTTGTATCAGCAACAGTGTAAATGTTATAAGCAAGACCGAGCTTTGTAAGTTCAGCACTGATAACATCAGACTGATACTTTGAGTTAGCTTCAGCAGAACAGTAGAGAATACCGACTGTCTTTGCATCGGGAACAAGTTCCTTGATCATTTCAGCCTGTTCAGCAAGAGGAGCAAGGTCAGCAGTACCTGTAACGTTGATACCTGTTGTGCCTGTCCAGTCTGTTGTTTCAAGAGCTGTTGCAAAGTCAGTGATTGAAGTAGCAACGATGGGTATATCAGCTGTGGATGCCATAGCTGCCTGAAGAGCAGGAGTAGCATTAGCCATGATGAGGTCAACCTTGTCAGCTACGAACTGATTTGTGATAGTTGCACATGTGGGGGAATCGCCTGCAGCATTCTGAAGATCGAACTCAACATTGTCACCGAGCTTGTCTTTAAGAGCCTGCATAAAGCCGTTGGTAGCCGCATCAAGAGCGTCGTGCTGAACGAGCTGGCAGATACCGATCTTGTAAACCTTACCGGAAACAGCAGCAACTGCATCTGAGGACTCTTCCTCATTTGAAGGATCAGCTGCACAGCCTGCGAACAGACATACAACCATTGCAACTGCAAGGATAACGCCTATAATTCTTTTAAATTTCTTTGACATGGTTTTCATCTTCCTTTTATTAAATTTTCTTCACTGCTATATAGTGAAGTAGATTTGAACCAATAATATTATATACTCATTGTGGAACTAATGTCAATAGTTTTTTGTATAATTTCACCATTTTTATTTAAAAAGTAAATTTCCAAACCATAGTCCACTATAATTTCCACTGCGGAACGCACTTTGGGGTTTTACTGAGTAATATAAGTATTTTATTATTGTAAAGAGTCAATTTGTCTGATATAATAATCGGGAGGTGTGTCTTTATGTATAATTTTTTCGCATCAGACAACAGCAGACAGAATAACTGCTATTATATATCAGGCTCTGACTATAATCATATTACAAATGTATTGCGTATGCAGGTCGGTGAGGAATTTCTCGTAAGCAACAGCGGTCAGAGTCATCTTTGCCGTATCGAAAGTATCGACGGCGAAACGGTTATCGCCGAAATAATCGTGGAAAATTATCAGCAGACGGAGCTTCCCGTGAGCATATATCTGTTCCAGGGACTTCCTAAAAGCGATAAAATGGAGCTGATAATTCAAAAGACTGTTGAACTTGGTGTGCAGAAAATAATTCCTGTAGAAATGAGCCGCTGTGTGGTCAGCCTTGATGACAAAAAGAAGAAAAGTAAGGTCAGCCGTTGGCAGTCCATCGCAGAAAGTGCCGCAAAGCAGAGCAAACGCAATATTATTCCCGAAATATGCGATGTAATATCATATAAAAATGCAATTGCAAGGGCAAAAGAGTTTGATCTGGTTTTGATTCCTTATGAGAATGAAAGAGGAATGATAGCCACAAAAGAAGCTCTCGGGAAGATCAGAAACGGCATGACGGTAGGCATTTTTATCGGTCCTGAGGGTGGCTTTGATGAAAGAGAAATTGAGCTCGCAAAAGAAAACGGCAGTGAGATAATTTCTCTGGGCAAACGGATACTTCGCACTGAAACTGCCGCAATAACTGCTGTGGGAATGTGCATGTTACATACTGAAATTATGAACGGTGAGAACGAATGAAAGATTTACCGAAAGAATTTGCCGAAAGAATGAAAACTCTTCTGGGCGATGAATATGATGACTTTTTATCCGCATTGAACGGTGAGCCGGTCAAAGGTTTTCGTATCAATACGGACAAAATCAGTATAGAAAGTTTTGAAAAAATAAATGTGTTCGGTAAAGAGAAAATTCCTTATGTTGAGAACGGATTTTATCTTGATTTTGAGAAAGTCGGTAATCATCCGTATCATCATGCAGGCATGATATATGTGCAGGAGCCTGCCGCAATGGCACCTGCCGAATGTCTTGATATTGCTCCCGATTGGAAAATTCTTGACATGTGTGCCGCACCGGGCGGAAAAAGCACTCAGCTCAAAAATAAACTCGGTGAGAACGGTATACTTGTCTCAAATGAGATTATTTCTTCACGTTGTAAAATTCTCACGGGAAATATTGAACGTTTGGGACTTAAAAATACCGTTACTGCATGTATGGATACAAAAAAGCTGGCAAGGACATTTCCCGATACTTTTGATATGATAATGGTCGATGCCCCCTGTTCGGGTGAAGGTATGTTCAGAAAAGAAGAAATCGCCATCGACGAGTGGAGCGTTGAAAACGTAAAAAAATGTGCAGTCAGACAAGCCGAGATCCTTGAAAATGCAGCAGTGGCACTGAAAGACGGCGGATATATCGTCTATTCCACATGCACTTTCTCTCTTGAGGAAAATGAAATGGCAGTCGATGCTTTTCTTAAAGCTCATCCCGATTTTAAAATTGTCCCCGTTACTGAAAGAGTCAGAAAAAACAGCTCCGACGGAGTAAGTTTTGAGGGCTGTGAATGTGAAAATATTCATTATGCACGCAGATTTTATCCGCATAAAAACAGAGGAGAAGGTCAGTTTGCGGCTGTTCTTCACAATACAAACAAGCCAAACGGTTACACCTATAAAAATGTAAAGTCAAACATTAAAATTGAACCGTTAGTTTTTGATTTTCTCGATGATGTTCTTGTTGATTATGATAAGAACAAAGTAATGATGTATAACGGTAATCCCGTATATTTTTCACATGATCTTCCGATTGAAAAAGGTACGGCATTCAGTTGCGGTGTGACCATAGGTGAGATGAAAAAAAATCACATTCAGCCTCATCATCAGTTTTTTATGGCTATGGGAGCGAATTTTAAGCGAAAAATTGATTTCTCAGCCGACAGTCAGGAGCTTAAAAAGTATCTACACGGAGAGGAAATTGAGACTCAGTGCGAAAACGGTTGGGCTGTTGTCACAGTTGAGGGCTGTACCGTCGGCGGTGCAAAGGTAAGCAACGGCAGAGCAAAGAATCACTATCCTAAAGGGTTACGGACAAATAAGTAAAAACAATAATATACAGGAACGAACACTGCAAATCATGATTCACCCTAAAAGGGGCTATTTTTAGGGCAAAAATCATTTCAGCGAAAAACCATGACAGCGAAGCATGCCAATAAACGCTCAATGCCGCAGTTGGATCTGAACAGATAAAATGATACATATAGACCCCGCAAAGGGCAACATTACACTTCCGTTATGTCTTTGCAATGCACCGGCAACAGTCACTGTCAAAGAAGAAAATGTCACGCTCAAGTTCATCGAAGGAAACCTTGACGGCAGGACGGTCAATTCGTGATCTGATACTGTGTGTCGGCATATTTAAACTATATATTTTCACTTTTTCTCCCGATCGGTTCGGGAGATTTCTTTTTTTTTGGTATTTTTTTGGTATTTCATATTGACATTTAATAACTTTTATGGTAATATAATGTCATATTAAACATTATACTGTATTTTATACAGCAAAAGGAGAAAGACACATGGTAACAACAAAAACCGTCAGACAAGACAGTAAAACAGAATACACCACCTATGGTTTAAAAGGTATCTGCGGAAATACAGAATATTCTTTTGATGACATTTCCGATAAAAAAGAAAATGCAGAAATAATTGATAACATTCTTACAGCAGCCGTTCTTCCGGCTCATCTTATCTCACGAATAGTATTCTGCCTTGCAGGTATACTGACCGAGCCCGATATATAAGTAAAAAAAGGCTTTCGCCGTAAATTATTAATTTACAGCAATCAAAGCATCTGATAAAGAAGAAAAACCACCGACATAAAAATCGGTGGTTATGCTTTATTTATAACTTTGAAAAACCGTAACTGTTGATAAGAGCATCAATCTTCTGCTTATTCTTACACAAGGGGCATTCATGAGCAGGAACCGTAAAATAATCCGGCAGATCCTTAGGATTAAATACAGAATCGACCGTATATCCGTTAAACTCCTCCTGTGTTGAGAATATTGATGCCAACCCCACAACTTCACCGCCGTAATAGCGAACAGCATCTATAGCTGCATTTGCGGTATAACCCGTTGCAATAGATACGGCAAGCACAAGAACGTGTTTATCTTTGATCATGGGAACAATATTATCCCTGAACAATATCTGTGAACTGCCTGTCATTTCGGGAGTCACAACATAAATCGTCTGATGTGCATTGATATTCATAAATGCATTTTTTGTCAGTTCATCAGCAAGACAAGTACCGATTACTTCAGTGCCGTCAAGACAAAGGATAGTATCGACGATCTTAGTGTTGTAGTTATAATTCCGGCAAAGTTCGGCTGCTACAGCCTTTGATTCCGAAAGACGGGATTTCTGAGCAGCAACGTCTATATAATAGTTACTGTGTGAATGGTTGGAAACAAAGTGCCCCTTAGAAGCACGCAGGAATAAACCGCTGCGTTTTGTCGAAATTTTTAAAACATTCTGTGTAGGCATAAAATATACCTCCCTGTATGATTTTGTTTACATATTATATATGTGTACTTATTGTACAATAATTATGCAAAAAATTCAAGGTTTTTTAAACATTTTTATTATTTTGCAACAGGAACATTGATTTCAATATCTGTAAGCGGGAAAGAGCAGCACGGATGGATACAGCCGAATTTATAGTCTGCCAGACGGCGATACTCAAGATTTGCAGGCACGTAGACCTTACCTGAAAGCAGATGTGAATGACAGAATCCGCACTCACCGCTTCGGCAGCGTGCAGGAACGGAAATTCCGTTCTTCTCAAGAGTCTGCATGACCGAATCAGATGTATTTCCTCTGACGATATATGTTTTATCCTGAACCGTTACGGTTATTCTGACTGTTTCAGGTACACCCGAAGGATAATCGGACTGATTTACAGGATCATGAAATTCACCGAACATTTCATGTCGGATATATTTTTTCTCAAGACCTATCTTGTCAAGCTCCTTGTCAACAAACTCGTACATTTGCTGAGGACCGCAAAGAAATACAGAATATGCTTCATCAGCAGGTGCGTACTTTTTGATCAGTTCTGCAGTAATAAAGCCTGTTTCGTCATTTTCGCTGACTTTTTCATCAGCATCACTGAGCACATGAACGACTTTTATCTTATCGCATTTTCCCGTAAGCTCTTCAAGCTCCCGGCGGAACAGAATATTTTCGTAATTACGGCTGCCGTACAGCAATGTCATGCAGAAATCCTCATCACCGTCTGCAATGGCATTTGCCATCGAAATAAACGGTGTTATACCGCTTCCGCCTGCAAGACAAATTACATTTTCCGCATCACGCAAGGGCTGATATTCAAAATTGCCTGAGGGTGCTGAAACCTCAACATTTCTGCCCACAGTCCATGTATCAAAAATGTATTTTGACATCAATCCGCCTTCAACAAGCTTGATAGTAAGCATGTATCTGCCCTCAAGAGAATCTTTGGGTGAAGAAGAAATTGAATACGCTCTTGTTATGGGCATACCGTCAACGGTTTCAAAAACGGTAAGATATTTACCTGCACCAAAATAAGCAAGCTCGGTCGTTCCACGCTCGGGATCGGGAATAAGAACAAAGCTTTTACAGTCTTCTGTTCTGTCAATGACCGATTCTATTTTAAGATACTGACGCTTCGGATGAAGTGCTTTTGCAAGTGCCATAGCGTTATCAGAAGCATCCGGCAATTGAGCCTTTGCGGATCTGAATTTACCCTGTCTGTCTGAGAGCATGGGCAAAAAATTCTTAGCTTTTAATGATTTAAGATCAGCCATATTATTTTCCCTCCTTACCAAGTGCCTTTACCACAATTCCTGCGGCTTTTTCACCTGTATAATATGCACAGCCGTAGCCGTCACCACGCTCCTGGGATGCTCCGCAGAAAAGGAAGTTATCAAAAGGTTGATCCTGCTGATATTGTACCGTACGGGGAATCATACTGTCCCACTTTTCAAGCAGATAGCCGTAAGGCGTGCCCAGAGGTGTATTCAGATAACGTGCAAAAGTAGGAGGCAGTGCTATCTCAATTTCTTCAATATACGGCATGATGGAAATATTAAGAGCCTTTTCACAGGTCTCTATCATATCCTTTGCAACCTTTGTCTTAAACTTTTTGTAATCCTGAGGTTTAACATCACGCATTACATCGCCGAAGGTCATTGTTGTCAGGAACAACTGACTTGTTCCCTTCGGTGTGCAATCGGGAATGATCTCATTAAGACAATTGATTATACAGTAACCGCTGAAGAAATCCTGTGCAGCCTCATATTGCTTATCGGAATCGGAATCGGGAGCGATAAATACAGAATAATCAGTAATACCAAGCTCTTCCTTTGTCTTATTCATTCCGAGATAAACAGTTGTCAATGTTGCGGCAACTTTTCTTGCATTAAGCATCTTAAGCTGTTTCTCGGGTATATCTTTTTTATCGAACAGATCACTCCATACAGTGTTGGGTGATGAGTTACAAATGAAGTATTTGCCGTAAACTTCTTTCTCACCGTTAACAACAACACCTGCAGGTTTCCCGTTTTTCATTATAACCTTTGTAACTTCCGAATTATACCAGATCTCTCCGTCATTATCACGGATAACCTTATCGATAGCAAGACTCATTTCATGACTGCGGAGATGAGGTATTCCCGTTCCGCTCTTAACATAGCTGTGAAGCACAGCCATATAGTAAAGAAAGTCAAACTGAGATGCGGGAGAACCCATATAGCACCAATAAGTATTGAAAATATCCTGTGCTTTTTTCGGCATACCCAGTGCATTGAGAGCATCTTTCATCGTGTGTGATACCATACGCATAATATCCGGCACATCTTTAAGGCTGCCGGGGAGCTTTTTAATATCGTCAAGACATTCAAAAGCCTTGAACATACGCTCGGACAGACCAAAAGCCGCCATACAGCTTTCGTAAGAGCCGGGAACGAGCTCGTCAAGTTTTTTTGCAAAGTTTTCAAAGCCCACGGGCATACGTGCATCAACGGTGACGCTGACACCGTTTTCGTTGATAAACGCATCTTTATCACCGTCTTTTGCAGGGACTACAAGACGGAAAGTTGAATTATGCTTATACCAATCCACATCACCGCCGAATCGGTTGAACATATCCTCTATTGAACCCACTTCTTCAGAGGTTCCGATTCCTGCAAGCTCATGCAAGGACGGTTCAAATTCAAATCTGCCTCTTACAAAAGAAGATGCAGAACCGCCGGGAATATTGTGTCTTTCCAAAAGCAAAACGGAAAGTCCTGCTCTCGCACAGGTTGCAGCAGCAGCAAGACCGCCGTTACCTGCACCGATTACGATTACATCATAATTTTTCATCATTTATCCTCCGTTTCAGAGTTAATATGTATATCCTGTTGTTTTTTCTTTTTCCGTTTGCTCATAAATACCGAAGCAGCTATTGCAAAAAGCAAAGCCGGAAGTGCATACAGGTATGAAAGCGGATTTGACAAATCTCCTTTTGCCCCCAATAACGTCCACAGAACATTAAGTACAAGCATACCTGCATTTGCAGCAATAAAGTATTTTCCGAAAGGTATGTTCACAGCCCCGAATATAAGACTGCTCAGATCTGACGGCATAAATCCGCCTGCCTTGAATACAAATACAACTGCAAAGGAGTTTTCATCCGCAAAATCGTCAAGCTTCTGTATTGCTTTGAATCTTTTTTTCAGAGTATTGACCATTTCCATTCCGGTAAATCTGCCTAAGAAATAAGGTAATATCAGACTTAACGCTGTTGCAATAAAATTCACAAGAATTGCAGTAAATAAATCATCAAACACAATTCCCGAAAGAACATACAGCACCGCAGGAGGAAATACAAGAGCAAAAGATTTCACAATACTGAAGCCTATCATTATAAGTGCAACTGTCAGCGTACCGCCTGTCAGATATTGAGCAAGAGCGTCAACATTCTTTACAGAGATGTTATTCTTCGATAAAAAGACAACACAAAGCACCAGCATTGCAAGCATAAATGCAAATGAAAGGAGCTGCATGACCCTGACTAATGTTCCGTAATTCTTTTTATCCATAAAAAAATCTCCGTTCTGAAACACTTTTAATTATTATATCCTACTATTTTATAGTATGTCAACATAAAAACAATTCAAATCAACGTTTTTTTGATTTATTTTTACGACAAAAACAGCAACAGAACTCTTCCTGTTGCTGTTTTCATCTTATAAGATATAGCTTGTTATACAGTCGTACCAGTGGACGTAAGTATCGCCGTTAACAATCAACCGTTCGTTATCCGGTAACATATCAGTCCATTTTTGTTTAAATCGGTCAAAAGCCCAATCGTTGCGATTAAATCTGCGAAAAAGAACAGTTCGTCCGTTCTTATCAATATATTCCTCAGATACAACAGGATCATTAAAGCAGTTCAGATCCATAATACACACAGTATCATACGTTTTTCCGTTTATGGTCACATTATATCTGCCGACAATGTCTGTAACTTCAGGTTTAACTGTTCCTCTTATGATATTTCCGTTTCGCTCAATAAGATTTTTCTGTGTTCTGCAAACGGGAATTCCGCAGTTATCTTCACCATATCCCCAATTTTCAGTAAATTCATCATCATCAATAAAAGTGTGAACCATACGCACACCGTCTTCAATATGAGTTTCGGCAAGAAAACGACTGTGAGTATCAGTTAGCTGAGCAATGAACCTTCGTTCTTTCTCCTTAACTGTTTTTTTCCTGTAATAGTCCTCCATATCATGTTCAACAGCTAAAATCTCAACGCCTCTGATGCCGTATATTTCAGCCTCTCCGATAGTCTGAATATCAATATATCCCTGCATTTTTCCTGAAGGGCTGTAATACATACCCATTGAAGATCTCTCATTAAGTCTGGGGACAAATGCCCAACCTGCAAGCTCTTCACACCTGATATCAAACGGTTCTTTATCGGTTTTTTCAATTTTATATTCGGGTAAATATTCGGGTAACTTTTGCATATAAAAATCTCCTTTTGTTTTCGGCGGATAAGGATAAATGTCTTTGAATTTTTGCTTTGCATAATGCAATCTGCTTTTGACAGTACCCTGCGGCAGATTCAATATACGTGATATCTCTTTCTGTGACAAATCACAAAAATAGTAAAGATATAAAATCTGTCTCTCTGTTTTTCCCAGCAGCTCCATTGTTTCAGAAACTGAATTGTTAATATCTGCATCAGATATTGCAGCAGTTTCCGACAACATGTCAAATGAAACATTTATCACTTTTGCTTTATGTCTGAAATAATCATTGCATTTATTGTTTGCAATACGGATCAGCCATGCTTTAAACAGCGATCTGTCTTTAAGCGTATCAAACTTTAACGATGCACTCAGGCACACTTCCTGAACGATATCCTGTGCATCATAGCTGTTACTGATCTTATAATTGACAAACCTCTGCAATGAAATAAAATTATCAATCAGTAACGTTTCAAAGTCATTCACATTATCACCTCCCGATCTGATCATGAAACCGATTTCAACAATAAAGACGTAAAACGACATCAAAAGGTTCAAAAATATAAAATTTTTTTATGAAAACATTCTCAAAATAACAGCACGGCGGCAAAGTGTAGCCCTTTACCGCCGAGTGTTCAATAATTTTCGCCAAGAGCCTTTTCTGCTGTTTCTCGCAGACAGAAGCCTGTAAGTATTACCGCATCGGAATTATATTTATCCAAAAGCTCTTTAAGTTTTTGTTTTCTTTCATGTGCAGCCTCTTCCCATACATCATATACAGAATCGAGAACATCGCAGCACATTGAGAATTTGTCCACCCATTTCTGAATTTCCGCAAACAGAGGAACTGAAACATCACGTGTCATTTCAAGACATTTACGCATCTGAATCATATACTCTTTAAATTCCGACAAAGCTTTTTCCTTCTCCCCTGTTTCCATAAGGAAATTAAGCCGTGCAAGAATATCGCTCATAAGAGCTGAACCGTGCCGTGATACACAGGAAACACACAGATGGTCTGCAATATATTTAAAAAGCTCCGTCTTTTCACCGAGAATTTCTTTTTGTGCATTTTCCGATGAGCTGTCACTGTCATAACACACGGGATTCCAGAGGTAATCAGCTATAGTCATAAGAGGAATTTTAGAACATTCCGCATACTCCATAACATTGGATATAAGCCCCTCGCAGTTAGCATAAAGCTCCTTGTCCCTGCCTTTGACTGCACCCAAATGCATCTCCTGAAACATTTCCGCATCGTTTACGGGATAATTGTCCCAGTAAAGCGGTCTGTGACCTGTTGAACGGAAAAAATCATCAGCTTCACGGCAAGTCAGGAATGTTGAGCATATTTCTCGTCCTGTCCAGAAGATTTTTACATCGGAGGGAATGCCTTTTCCGAATTTTGTTATGTAATAATCGTCTGCTTCACCGAAATACTGGGTAGGACAAACAGTAAGGGTTATTGACGGATCAAAAGCTCTGAGTGCTTCATAAGCTCTGTTTACAAGCTCAATATGTGCAGAAACGATGTCGCTGTACCGTTCGGCATCTTCTTTATACTGAAATATATCGGGTATATCGTCAAGCAGAATACCGAAATTACGCACACCGACGGCGTACACACTCTTTATTTTATCTATAAGAATATCAAAATCCTCATCACTTGTGTATTTATAAGTAAGTCCCGGTCCTATACACCAGCAGAAATCCAGTTCATTGTATGTTGCTTCATCAAAGAGCATTTTAAGCTCATCCAAGCTGTTTTCAGGATAGAATTCACGCCATTTTGCACGGTGGTATTCATCGTCTTTAGGTGCATAATAAAATCGGTTCATACCGTATTCAGCCATAAGCTTCATTACCGATAATCTTTTGTCAGTTGACCATGTATGACCGTAAAAGCCTTCAATATAACCTCTGACGAGAAACATGGGGTAATCCTCAAGAGTACCTGTTTTCAGTTCGCCCTTTAAAATCAGTTTTGCAAGAGTATTTACAGCTCTGAAAACACCTCTGCGTGAGGATGCCTCGATCAAAACACCGTTTTCATCTGCAGTTATAAAATATTTTTCGTCACTCAGACGGGAAAGGGACTCAATATACGTAGTTTTTCGGCTGTCACTGATATTTATGTCAACAGTATAACTGCCCGAAACATCTATACCGTAATCGGACAAGATTTTTTCAGCCGTTTCTTTATATTCACCACGGACAGCAACCGCATTTACACATACATGCACGCCGTTAAGATCATTTTTTTGAGGTACAGGATATATCAAAGGTGTTTTATCTCCTTTTTGTATTTTTCTACAAGTTTATTATTTATCTCATCACCGCCGTCAATATTGGAAGAAGCAAAATGATCGGGATAAAAGCCGTTCTTTGCACAGACGGCAACCGTTTCGGCAACAACAGCATTAAGTATAAGCGATCCGCAAACGGTGGATGTGGGACATATCTTTCCGCTGACATTTTCAACCTCGACACATGCATCACCCACACAACCGCCGTTATCAAGCACGATATCGGCAATCTCACAAAGGCGTTTACCGCTTTTATGCCGTGACTCACCTGCATAAGTATGTTCAAGATTCGTAAGAGCGATAACATTAAGCCCTTTCTCTTTGCACAGCAGAGCCATATCAACGATAACACCGTTTCGCCCTGAATTGGAGATTATCACAACAGTATCGTTTTCCCTCATCGAATAATTACTGAATATTTTTTCGGCTATACCCTCTTCACGCTCGGCAACGGTACTTTCCGAAGCGGAAATATGAAGCATGAGCTTTTCAATAAGAATCGGCTGAATATTAACAAGACCGCCTGCACGGTAAAAAAGCTCCTCCGCAAGCATATGAGAATGTCCCGTTCCGAACAGATATATCCGTCTGCCGTCCGTAAGAGTTTTTGCAAAAACATTTGCAGTTTTTTCTATATTTTCGGCTCCGTCTTCGGATATCTTTTCAATAATATTTTTTACATTTTCTATGTATTCAAGATATTTTTTCATTACATTTTCCTCGCAAGAACCAATGCACTGTCTTCGGGCGGTATATCAAGAAGTCTGACATTAAGATTCGGATAGCTGATTTTTATTTTTTCGGAAAATGCACATAAAAATGTTTCATTATGCTGAAAAACACCGCCGTAAAGTCCCAATACCGTGCAGCATTCAACTCTGTTGAGCAGAGTCAATACAGTGTCGGCAAATAAACAAGCCTCGGTACGGATAATTTCCGTCGCACCGGCATCACCCTGCAAAGCCAGTTCCCCGACTTTTTCGGCAAAAGAAGCAATTACATCCTTTGTCGTTTCGGGAGAATAGATGATATCTATCGCTTTTCTGAAATTGGTAACACCGAAAAAGCTGTTGGCAGTCTGAAGTAAAGGTGACATATCATTTTTGTCATTGATCCGACAGCAAAGCTTCAGTGCACTGACTGCAATGGCATAAGCCGAGCCTTCATCACCGACAAGGTGTCCCCAACCCCCTGTCACCGGCATATTACCGTATCTGTCACGGGCAACGGCAATTGAACCTGTACCGCAGATCGCAACACAGGGACATTCGGCATCTCCGAGAGATTCAAGAGCAATATAAACATCGCTGTGCATTTTTATCTTTCCGGCATTTATAATTCCGCCGCATAATTCATCAGTAAGGACTTTATCGGCTTCGTCATCCAGTGCAGAACAGCCGATAAATACCGCCGTAAATTCAGTTATTCCCAAAGCGTAATTAATTCCGTCAATAATATCGGCAAGATTTCTTCTCGCAGTCTCCATTCCCACGGAATAAAAATTTATGGTCTTACCCCTTTGTTTTATTAAAATTTTTCCGTTTTCATCTGACACGGCTGCAACGGTTCTTGTACCGCCGCCGTCTATACCTAAATAATATTTCATGTTTTTAAGGCATCTCCCTTTATTTTGCAGAAGATATCAGTTTGTCCATTGCGTCAAGAAGTGTCCGTGCTGTTTTCGGACCTGTGGAATTGGTCTCCTCATAATGATTCCTGCCGAATCTGTCATTACCCGAATTTATATATGGTGTTTTCGGATCTAAGAAGAAATCATTTTCGGGTACGATATAACCCAGTTCATCATTACAAAGTCCCACAACGAAATTATGTTTTGTATTCCCCTGTTCTTTAAGAATCTTATACTGAGCGTTTTCACCCGAAGATGATTCATCAGCAGATAAAAATTCACCGTTATAAAGCTCAGGAAACAGCTCACCGGGAATAAGATACATGCCCAATTCTTCATCACCGAGTTCAAGATAGCCGATTTCGGTATAAATATAAGCCTGCGTGCGTTTTTTGCTTCGTGCAATGTCATTGTTAAGCACATTCAGAAGACGGGCAAGAATCAGAACAAAGTTAGAAGCACTTATCTTGACAGGAACTGATTTTACATTTACAAGAGCCTTAAGCTCCGTTTCGTCTTTAAGTGAATTTACTGTTTCACCCAGCATTTTACCGAACTGCTTTGTGTACTCCTCGCAGTCGATCTCATTCCTGTAAACCTTCTTTATTTCCTTTGCGGAGATCATACCGCCGATAGCACCGTTATAAAACACGGCATCGCAGTTTTTATTGTTTTCCTCGATCTCTCTGATCATATAAGCGGGAAAATCCGCACTTATACTCTTTGTTTCACTGCCCATAAGCTCTGCATGAGATGCGAAATTAACCATGCAGATATTCTTTTCTCCGTCAAATGATTCAAAACGAATCTTTGTAAGATCACTGTCGTATGTATCGGGAGTACGGCAATCAAACTGCAAACCCTCAGTTTTTTTAACAGAATAGAACATTCTGCCGTCAGACCTGTTCTCATAAGCACTGATAATTGCATCGGCTGTTTTTCTGCGAAGCTGTTCCATAAAGCCTTCATCTCTGCCGCATTTATAAATTTTTTCACCCCATAAGCCTTGGGTATCAATGGCTGAATGAGAATGCGTGGCACAAATATTTACGGATTTAATATCAGGTATTTTCCTGCTGTCAATTACGAGCTTTCTTATTCTGTTAATATCTCTTCTGCTGATACCGACAGCATCAACGGCACACATGATAACACCGCCCGAGCCGGTATTATCATCAATGTAAACAGCTCTTGCATACATATCATCAAGAACACCTGTTGCAGGGTTATTTGAACCATAGCCTGCAATAAAATATTTTCCGCTTGCAACATCATCGGGAGTCAAAACAGCTTTTCCGAAACCGCAGGTAAATTTTTCTCCGCAGTTTTTTGAAAATCTCTCATCGCCTCTGAGCATATATTTATCTGCTTTTTCCGAAGTAGTGAATCTCTTGTCAGGCATACTGAAAATTATTGCCTTTGCCAACGCTCCGATTGCCTTGCTTATGATCTTATCTGTATTCATAATTCAAAACACCTCTCAGGAATATTATACATTAACATTTTCCGTTTTCAACAATTAATTTTTTAAAAGTATTGATTTTTACGGTATTTTTTTATATTATGGTCTAAAAGGTGATATAAATGATAAGCATAAGAAAATATGAAGAAAAAGATTTTGACGGTGTACGGTTCGCATGTCTTAACAGCGAGGGGGAAACACCTGATGACAAGCTCGGCGAATTCATACTGCATACATTTTGCGATTATTATATTGAGAAAGAGCCCGAAAACTGCTTTGTTCTTGATGATAACGGAAAAGCAGTCGGCTACATAATCTGTACTGAGGATTATGACAGTTATAAAGAAATTTTTGACCGTGAATATCTGCCTCTTACAGAGTCTCTCGGCGAAGATAAATACAAATGGGCTTCGGAATCAACAATTCTTCAGAACAAATATAAAGAAGATTATCCCGCACACATGCATATTGACTTATTACCTGCTTATCAGCGTCAGGGATGGGGCGGTAAGCTACTGTATGCATTGTTTGAGCATCTGAAATCAAAGGGTATCAAAGGCGTTATGCTGACTGCAGGAACAAGCAACCTGAATGCAGGCAGCTTCTATAAAAAATACGGTTTTGAACAACTGGAGATATACGAAACCGATGTAGCTTTCGGTATGAAACTGATCTGAAAAATATGAAAAAAATAATCCGGCACAGCTTTGCAGAAACCGCAATACTGTGCCGAATTTTTTTATTAAAATTAAATTATCTGATAAAAAGCTCGCTAATCATGATTCCGATCTTCGGTTCACTGATCTCAAGCTCAATACAACCGTTTTCCGTAAGTTCACGGGGAATCTTATATTTGTGAAGTTCAAAACCGGGAGCTGACAGTTCCTTTTCCCATTTTTCATCACGCACACCGCCGTATTGCTTACCCTGATAAAGAATATGACTGTTAATTCTTATCGTAAAATCAGTTACACTGTCATCGTAACGGGGTTTTATATTCAGCATCAATTCATAATCACGGTCGTTTTTAAAACCGCCCGTTTTCATTCTGAATGAATAATGGTCGAAAACTTTAAGCATGGACATAGGAATCGTTCCGTTATTCACATTGGGGCGATCCCCCTGAAAATCCATATAAAAATACGGTTTTTGAGTCACACCGAGTTCGGTAAAGCTGTTTTCGGCAAAGGAAAAATAATATTCTCCTTCTTCCGTTCTGTTTCTCGAAAGCAAGGCTTGTATGAAAGACTCTCTTTCGTTTTCGGGCAAGCTGTCGCAGTAAGCAATTCTGTCAAGCAACCACAAACGGTCGGTAACAGGATTATCAACCGTATCAAGAGTCGCACCTCGCTCCCAGCCCGAAGCACAGTAATGCTCAACATCAAGCTGCATACCTGCCTTTTCAAAAAGCAGCTCGCCGATACGGAATATATCATCATGCAATGCGTTATATTCAGCGTCAAACGGAGTATCAAGCACATTTTTTGCGGCTGCAACATCAAACTTCGCAAGATAATATTTTGCTTTTTTCACAAGTGCATTTTCAAAGGTTCTTCTTTGCTTTACGAGAAGATCGCATTTTGCTCTGAACAGGCACATAAGGAATCTGACATTTTCCCAAAGCCCGGGATCTTCATTTATTACATCTTCAAAAAACTTATGCGTTGTTTCTATATGCGGATTCTCCCATGGGTCGCCCACCCAGTTCATTTCAAGACCTAAAATACCGTTTACGATCTTTTTCGTATCAGCTCCGGGGAAAAACAGTCTTGAATAGTCAGAAAGTGTATCATTGAGCGACACATCAGGGTCGAAATCCATATCGCTCCATACAAATTTATTGATATCGTCGTTGATTCCCTCCGAATAGGATACACTGCCGCATATATACCGGCGGGTCAGACGGTGTATAGTTCTGTACTCTGTCGGACGGGGATTTATTGATTCACGGCTGAGTGCGGAAGCCAATGCATAGTGCCAGTCGTCACGGTCAAAATGTACGGGATATTCACATCTGACATTATGGGTAATATCGGGATAAAGACGAATCGGATATTTTAACGGAAGTCTTTTTCTGAGTTCATGCAACGGCATTGCACAATTAGGCCCTGTTATTATACCGTCTATCTCATCGGGAAGCTCACTCATCTTCTTTATAAAATCATCGCCCCACTTGCCGAAACCGTCGGGTGACTGTGCCGAAGGCCATAACTGCATATTGGGATGACTTTTTCTTATCTCCTTGGTAATGGCAATAACTCTGTCAACAAGCTCGTCAGCAGGAAAATCTCCGGGATCGCTTCCGGGAGGAAAATATATATCTCCGTAAGGCTGATCTTTGAAGAAATCAGCTCTGTCCTTTGCAGAATCCTCAACACTTTTATCATCATTGGGGCACCAATATGATATATCCATATCAAGAGTTTTTGCTTTTTCATTAACCAGCTTTACCATCTCAGACTGGGAATATTTCATAAGTCGGTGACACTTCTCTGTTTCATGAAAGACCGTATGCTCGAAGGTATTACAGCCGAAATACATCAGCTCTTTGATATAAGTATAATATTGCTCGTCAGTCCACGCCTCATAAGTGTTGGCTGTCACACGGTATCCCAACTGATGACCACGTATCTTCATATAGGGTGAATATTCTCCGCTGATATCTTCAACAAGCATGATCATACCGTTTTTATATTCAGTCTTGCGTAAAAATCTGCCTATACCGTAAATAAGACCTCTTATACCCTTTGCGGAGATCACCATTCCGTTTTCATCAAGCCCGATCTTATATGTATCCTTATTTTCGATCGTGGGATCCGCTGCAAGGGTTATTGTTTTTCTGAAATCTTCACTTTCCGCAGTTCCTCTCGCTCTCAATTCTTCTCTGAGTATATCGGCAGCTTTAAGTGCTTCATCTGAATCAGACATGATTGAATAAAATGTATAATCTAACATCCTGTTCACCTCAAAAATGATTTTAACATGTTTCAGATCAATATTCAATAAATAATTTGCTATTGAATCAAAAACAGTGCTTATGTATAATATCCGTATATAGGAGTGGATTAAAATGTTTAATGAATTCATATGCATTTTCAGAAGATACTGTGAACTGAGTCAGGAGGATGTTGCCAATGCGGCGAGGATTCCGCTTGAAAAATACAAAGAATATGAATACGGACTCAATGACCCGGACAGTGAAACTCTCAGACGCCTTGCAGCAGTTTTCGGACTGAAAGAATCCGTATTTAACCTCGGAATCGAGCCGATGCAGAAAACATTGGAAATGTTTGAGCCAAAAGCACCCGATGAAAACATATTCAAAACACCGGAAGACAGAGCAAGTGTCCGTCTGCTTGTAAACATGCTGACAAAAGATGAGTCAAGACTTCTTTTGCTTTACAGAACTGCTTCAAGAAAACAAAAAAATAAGATCATGAAAACAGCAATGCAGTCACTTTCCTGTATGGACGCCGTAACTGAAGCTGAAATTGATGAATATCTGCTGAGTCTGGAGGGCACTTATGCTCACGGAGCAGAAAAACTTGCCGAAGAGTATGATACTACTTATGAAGAAGCAAATATGAAACTGAAAAAACTGTTCAGCAATGATTCCTGGATAAAGATCAAATCTGAGATTATGGATACCGTAGACAATATGCTTAAAAACATAGTGAAGGAAGAATTCAGCAAACAATAACTTATCGGGCTGCAGACGACAAATTATGGTTTATAATCAGAAAAAAAGTACGGTTCATAGCCGTACTTTTACAGTTTAAAATCATCTTGAGTGAATCCCGAGCTTATCTGCACAACTGTCGGTTTTCTCTTGAGAGGGTCGTATCTGAATTTTTTGCAGAAAGAATCGGGGCTCATCACACCTTTTCGTCTGCACAGGATCTCTTTTCCGTCAGCGGTGGCAACTCCCGTTTCACAATATTCACATTTAGGTGAAATTTCTTTATCAAAAAGGAATCTGCTCATTTTTCTTACCTCACTTATTTACTGATTTTACATCAAGACATCTCTTTTGTCAAGCTTGAGAAGCATTTCAAGTTATTACATTATCTCGCCCGCTTCCGAAAGAACATATTGTCTAAAAAGGAAAAACAGCCGCATTTACGGCTGTAATCCTTTTACACAAGCTCATCTTCAATAAAATACATAAAATGACATGTTTCAAGCTGTGCATCATTGATCTTTCTGAGCATTCCCTTAACCTTCTGTTTATCAACAGAAACATCGCAACACATAACACCCGGTCCGGTGATTCCGTATGTAACGTATGTCCTGTCTTCAATTGTCAGGTAAGATGACACCAGACCATACTGTTTTTTATTCTGAATACTATCAACTTCTTTCTTATTTTATGATTTTGTGTTTCACAAACAAAAATGAAATGTCTCTGTTTCATCGTAATAAATGAAATAATCAGAGACATTACATCAAAAAAAACGTAAACATGCTCGTTTGTCTGCATGCAAAATTGTACATCAAACGGTACACTTTTAACAATTGACTTATTTACAGAATCGGATGTCAAATTTCAGCGATCAGTTTTGTCCCCACAGCCCGAAATTCACACTTAATTTCATTGTTTAATGTTAAATTTATTAAATTCAGAAATTTATCAGTATAAAAAGCTGTAAAAAAGCAAAACAATCAAATATTTTTCAGTTTTTTCTGTTTTCAGCTGTAATATACGGCAACTCGATGGTTAACGACGCTGATTTGACAAAATGTACGCAATGTAGTATAATGAGCGACAAAGGAGGCGTAACATGAAGTTTTGTTATAAAAGAATCCTACCCGTGTTGCTCATAATTCTTCTTGTTTTCCCCACTGTTTCAGCATCCGCATACACTGTTGAAGACATTGTTGAGGCAGCAGTAGAAATCATACTGAAAAATGAGGGTGTCTACACTTCCGTACTCGCAAACGACAACGGTGCATTAAGCATCGGAAAAGTCGGCTGGCACGGCACGAGAGCTCTGAACCTTCTTAAAACTATTGTAAACGCAAACCCTGAAAATGCAGAAGATATTCTTGGCAACAGCCTTTATTCCGAAATACTTTCCGAATCAAACTGGAACACACGAACACTGACATCATCTGAGAAAGCCGTAATCGAAAAGCTTCTCGCAACAGATGAAAGCATCAAAGCTCAGGACGAGCTGTCATACACCGATATTGAAAGATACATTACCCACGGAAGAAGTCTCGGCATTACAGACGGTAAGGTGCTTGTATATTTTGCAGACCTTGAAAATCAGATGGGTTCAAACGGTTCTGAAAGAGTTGCTCAATCAGCTATATCGACCGCAGGCTCTGCCGCAAAAGTCACCATCGACACTATTTACAATGCGGCAATGGCAGACAGTGTCGCAAAAAACAGTCCCACAAGACGCAAAACAGTATATAATTATTGCATTGCTCTGACATTCGGAGCTGAAGCTGTTACTGTTTCATACAAAACCGGTAAATACAAAATAAATGTCAGTTCATCTCTGAACCTCAGAAGCGGACCGGACACATCATACTCAAAAGTGACATCATTGTATAACGGTACTGTTGTTACGGTCACTGAGATCTCGGGCGACTGGGGAAAAACAACCTATAACGGCAAGACAGGTTGGATCAATCTGTTATATGCTGACCTTGTTGAGACCGCAGTTATAACAGCAACAAAGCTTGGCGATGTAAGCGGCAACGGAACTGTTGAAGCCGCTGATGCAAGACTTATTCTCCGTTATTCCGCAAATCTCGAATCGTTCTCAGATTCACAGAAAAAGTACGGCGATGTAAACTTTGACGGAAAAATCACCGCCGCAGATGCCAGAAAAGTTCTGAGAGTGTCTGCAAAACTTGAATCACTTCAGGGTGATCTGTTATGAAAATATTCAAAAGAGTTATTTACGTTCTCATTCCTGTTGCATTAGTTTCCTTGGCAGTGTGGGCTGTTATCGCTTTCGGAGTGTTCAACAACTATTCATTCACCATTGACACATCCGAAAAAGGAAACACCATCGCAAACCCCGTCAGCAATGTAAATATATGGTCTATTGAGGGCGATCCGTTCGTGAACGCAACGGCAAGCGAAGAAAACAATATTTTTGAGTTTGTTGAATATGTTCAGCTTATGCAATGTTCGGGCGGTACTCAGACCCGTGACCTGTTCATTGATCCCGCTGACACATCTGTTCTTGATGATTACAATTTTGCACGCCTTATCGAAAACTGCAGAGGCGTTCTCAATTTAGGTGCAAAACCGATGCTGAAATTAGGCAGTGTTCCCCTTAAATACACTTCGGATGCAACAACCGATTCCGGCTTTGGAATGAATCCGTATCCACCTGATGATTATGATGTTTATTATGATTATATTGCGGCTCTTGCTCAGGCTCTTGCGGATGAATTCGGAAAGGAAGAAGTTCTTACATGGCGTTTCGGAGTAATGACCGAATACGAAAACAGCGATTGGTTCAAAACACAGGATGAAGATCCCGAAAAATCAGCAGAAGCATACTGCAAGCTGTATGACTACACCGTACAGGCACTTATAGATGTTATCGGAGAAGATGTTTTTGTGGGTGCACACTCAATGACCGTTACCGAAGGACTCTGGGACGAGGCAATTTTTATAAAGCACTGCGGTGAAGGCACAAACTACAAAACAGGTGAAAAAGGTACACGTCTCTGTTACCTTTCCGCATCATTCTATGATTACTGTCCCGGAGAATATACGTCGGGAATGACATTACCCGAAAGCATTGAATATCTCCGCACGACTGCAGAAAGTGTCGGGCTTAATGACCTTATTTACGGTATTGATGAAGGCCGTTTGCTGGTGGGAACTGCAAGCGGTGCTAACAACAATGAGCTGCTGACCCGAATCTGCGGTTATACATATCAGGCATCTTACGATGCAAGAATTTATAAGCAGATGTTTGAAAATGACATCAACTATTTCTCTTCATGGGGATATCTTTCTGGCGGACTTTTAAGCGGCAATCCCACAGTCAGCTACCATGTGGCTGCAAATGCGGCTAAATTCCGAAATGCAAAATTAACTTCCACAGAAAAGACAAGCTCGGGACTCCTTACAGGTGCCTCGGTGGATGCTGTTTCTGCTTACAATGAAGAAACGAACACGCTTCATATCATGGCTTACAACTTCAAAAACAATCTCAATTACAAGAATGAAGCAGAGCTTGACTTTACGATCAACGCAGAAGAATTTTACGGCAAAACAGTAAAAGTTACGGCTTATGTAATTGACGATGACTGCAACTACTTTGACGAGTGGGTGGAAGACAGAAAAGTATACGGAATAAGTGACGATTGCTTTGACTGGTCCCCCGATGACCCTCAGATAGACAGCTACACAACACTTATGGATGAAACTGCCCGAGCAACTTATTTTAATGAGCTTTACGGCAAATATACCGAGTGTTCAAAGCTCGTTCCCCGGATCACGGAAATGACCGTAACAGACGGCAAGATAGAGCTTAATGTAACACTTGATCCCCATGCGGTAGTGTTCTATGAGATAACAGAAGCGTAAACAATAATTTATCGGGCTGTGCCCGACAACCATCAAAAAAGTCCTCTGTCGTTACAGAGGACTTTAATTTCAGATAAGTGTAACTTTTTTCATTTTCTGTTCTTCAAGAGGCTTATCTGCACCGTCTGTTGCAACAACAGCAATCGCATCAACAACTTCCATTCCGCTTACAACTTTTCCGAAAGCAGCATAGTTGCCGTCAAGAAAAGCTCCGTCCTGATGCATGATAAAGAACTGAGAGGAAGCAGAGTTGGGATTCATGGAACGTGCCATTGAAATAACTCCTCTTGTGTGCGAAAGGCTATTGGGAACGCCGTTTGCTGCAAATTCACCCTTTATGTTTTCACCTGATCCGCTGTAACCCGTTCCTGTGGGATCACCGCCCTGAATCATAAATCCTTCTATAACTCTGTGGAAAATAAGTCCGTCATAAAAACCTTCACCCACGAGCTTTTCAAAGTTCTTTACTGTAATGGGTGCTGTTTCGGGATAAAGCTCTATCTCGATAACGCCGCCGTTTTCCATTTCGATCTTAACCATTTTTTTATCTCCTTATAATAAATATATTTAATTATACCACATAATACGTTGATTTAAAAATACATTTATCAAAAAAATGACACAATTTTATTTTATATTTTTTGATTTTTTTAGTTAAAAAGATAAAAAAGTGATTGAAATTTAATTTTATGTATGTTATAATGACCATGTTGTTATTAAAAATCACAGCTGTTCACTGTACATTTTGTACAATGACAGTGCCAGGGAGGCAAATACATTGAAAACTTACAGTGCAGACAAAATCAAAAATATTGTTATAGCAGGTCGTGGCGGCAGAGGTAAGACAACTCTTGCCGAAGCAATGCTTTACATTGCAGGTGCTACAGACAGACTCGGTCGAGTTCTTGACGGTAACACAGTTATGGACTTCGATGCTGAAGAGAAGAGAAGAAAGTCTTCCGTTCAGGCTGCAGTTGCTCCTCTTGAGTGGCTTGATGCTAAGATCAATCTTATTGACACTCCCGGTTCATTTGACTTTGAAGGCGGAGTTGCCGAAGGTATGCGTGCCGCAGGTACAGCACTTATCGTTCTTCAGTCAGGCGGCGGTGTTGACGTCGGTGCTCAGAAAGCATACAAAACTGCTATCAAGCACGGCAAATCCATCATGTTTGCAGTTACAAAATGTGACGATGAAAACGGTCACTTCTTCCAGACATTCGATTCTCTCAAGGAAGTTTACGGAACACCCTGCTGTCCCGTTGTTATTCCTTATATAGTTGACGGTAAAGTTGACTGCTACATGGATTTCGCAGTCGGCAAAGCATATAAATATGTTGACGGCAAAAAGACAGAAGTTCCCGTTCCCGAAGGTGAAAAGGTTGAAAGAATGAGAACTGAGCTTCTCGAAGCTGTTGCTACAACTGACGATGATCTTATGGATAAATTCTTCAACGGCGAAGAATTCACTCAGGATGAGATCTATAACGGTCTTCGTGCAGGTATCACAGACGGTACTGTTTATCCTATCTTTGCATGTTCGGGTTACACAACAGAAGCTGTTGACATTATCCTTGATTCAATTGCAAACTTTGCTCCTTCAGCAGCATCAAAAACAGGCGAAGGCGACTTCAAGTGCGATCCCGAAGGTCATCTTGCAGCTATCTGCTTCAAATCAGTTGCTGACCCCTTCGTTGGCAAGATGTCATATTTCAAAGTTGTTTCCGGCAAGCTCACTCCCGACCGCTCAGCAGTCAATGCAAGAACAGGCGAAACCATCAAGATTGGTAAGCTCCTTACAGTCAAGGGCGGCAAGCAGGAAGAAGCAACATGCATAACAGCCGGTGATATCGGCGTTGCAACAAAGCTTTCAGGCGTACGTACCGGTGACACACTTTGTTCAGACAAAGAAGTTGTTGAGCTCAAGGGCGTAAGCTTCCCCAAACCCTGTCTTTCAATGGCTGTCAAGGTCCGCAAGAAGGGTGAAGAAGAAAAGGTCGCTTCCGGTCTTAAAAAGCTTATGACTGAAGATCCCACTGTAAGCTTCTATACAAATGAAGAAACAAAAGAAATGATACTTGCCGGTATCGGTGAACAGCATCTTGACATCATCGTATCAAAGCTCAAATCAAAGTTCGGTGTTGAAGTTGATCTTGAACCTGCAAAGGTTGCATACAGAGAGACTATCAAGAAAAAGGTTGAAGTACAGGGCAGACATAAGAAGCAGTCCGGCGGTCACGGTCAGTTCGGTGACGTTTGGATCCGTTTTGAGCCCTGTGACAGTGAAGATCTTGTATTTGCTGAGGAAGTTTTCGGCGGTTCAGTTCCCAAGAACTTCTTCCCCGCAGTTGAAAAGGGTCTTCGTGAAAGCGTAAAGAGAGGTCTTGTTGCAGGATACCCCGTAGTAGGTGTCAAAGCTACTCTTTATGACGGCTCATATCATCCTGTTGACTCATCTGAAATGGCATTCAAGACTGCAGCATCACTTGCTTTCAAGAAATTGAATCCCGATGCAAATCCTGCAATCCTTGAGCCTATCGGCACTCTTACAGCATATATGCCCGACGAAAATCTCGGCGATATCATGGGCGATATCACAAAGAGACGAGGCAGAGTTCTCGGTATGGGACCTGCTGAAGACGAGCCCAAGATGCAGAAATTAGAGGCAGAAGTTCCCATGGCTGAGATGAGCGACTTCTCCACCGTACTCCGTAGCGTAACAGTCGGCAGAGGCTACTTTGATTTTGATTTCTGCCGTTATGAAGAAGCACCCGCAAACATAGCCCAGAAGGTTATTGAGGATGCAAAGAAAAACGCTGAGGACGAATAATTAAAACGAATCAGAGATGATTCTCTCTCACAAACAAATATACGCAGACACCGTCGTACCCCGACGGTGTTTGTGTTTTTATATAATTTGAAATACAATAGAAAAAATCACAGTCGGCGTTACGGACTGTGATTTTGATTTTTAGCTTTCAAGTTTAGCCGAGATACGAAGTATCTTTCGGGCATCGGAAGCAGTTAATTTTCCGTCACCTGTAACATCAAGTGCTTCAACGGGAAGATTGTAGCTCTCAATTTTATCAAGCTTTGCAGATATTCGGAGTACAATTCTCGCATCAGATGCTGTGATCTTACCGTCACCGTTTGCATCACCTACTAAATAGTCAGGAAGTGCAGGGATGACTTTTTCATCAACAATTTCGCCGCAGACAGTACATTTCTGCTGTTCTTTGCCCTCTATACCAATCTGAACCTCAGTCACAACTTCCCATTCGCCGGGTGTGTGACCGGTTGCGGGGATTTCTTTCTGAGTAAGGAGTATTTCACCGCAGACTACACAAATGCCGCTTTCGGTAGAGCCGGGTTCGGTACAAGTCGGAGCTTTTCCGGAACCTGATTCAATCATATGATCAACCATATCAACATAATCATCAACATAACTGTCACCGCAAGTACATGTATATGTTGTATAGCCCTGTTCGGTGCATGTGGGGGCGGTTACGATTGCAGCATAATTGTGACCAAGTGCGGGAATTTCTTTCTGGGTAAGGAGTACTTCACCGCAGACCACACAAACACTGCTTTCTGTAGAGCCGGGTTCGGTACAAGTCGGAGCTTTTCCGGAACCTGATTCAATCATATGGTCAACCATATCAACATAATCATCAACATAACAGTCACCACTGATTACAAGTTCCCCGTCTTTGTAAAGAGTCCAAGTCAGATTGTCACCGTCTGCACCGCAATAACCGCTGTCAAGCACACCGCCTGTGTTTTCGGCAAATACAGATAAAGGTAACATAGTCACAAATGTCAATACTGCAAGGAAAACCAAAATTACTTTTTTCATTTTCACCACTCCATAATCTATTTTTGCACTTACACAGGTTCATATTTATATTAGCACAACGCTATAATTATGTCAAGAATTTTGTTCTTAAACAAGTGCAAAAAGAGGTGTTATTGTGAATGCTGAAATTGAAAAGAAAATAGGCAACAACCTCAGAATGCTAAGAGAAAAAGCAGACATCACACAGGAAATGATGTCTGCAAGATTACAGGTTGAAGGATGCGACATCACAAGAAGTGCCGTAGCAAAAATCGAAGTCGGACAACGTCATCTGTACCCTGATGAAATTATTTTATTTAAAAAAATTCTTAGTTGTTCGTATGATGAAATATTTGAAATATAAAAAATATGAAAACCGTTTTATTACAGTTTTCATACTTTTATTTTATATTTATTGACATTTTTCGACACAGACACTGTACTAATTCTGTAGCCAAGAGGCAACAGAAACGGTTAGCACACTCTCCGGAAGGAGGTGTCGCATATGGTAAAGGTTATTATTTTACTTATTATTTATGTAATTTACAAAGATATTAAGTCTGTGACTTTAACCAAAAAAAATAACCGCCCTGTTGGCAGACAGAGCAGTTATAAGAAAAATATAACACTTTTCGGATAACCGCTTTCTACGGTTACCTCTTGACTATATTATATGCCAATTTTTCAACATTGTCAAGTATTTGTTAAGCTCCGTGGATTTATCACGGAGCTTTTTGAATTATACCGTTATTTCTTCTTTTTCGTTTACTGTTTCAGTTTCAGGCTGTTTTATGATTTTCGTTTCTTTATTATCATCGAAATTGAGCCGTTCTTCTTCAATAACAAGCGGTCGTTTCATGACTCGTTTATTAATATTAAGAATATATTCACCCATAAATCCGATAAAGAACAACTGAACTGCACCAAGGAACAGCATACCTAAAAGTATGGGGGCTGTACCTGCAGGGAATCTGTCCCAATACATCAGTTTAAGAACAAGATATACTACACCAAGAATAAATGCAAGTATTCCGACTCCGACACCTGCAAAGGTTGCAAGACGAAGACCGATTTTTGTATATGATGTGATAGAGAGCATTGCGGCATCATAGAGAGAATAGAAGTTATTATGTGTCTTTCCTGCTCTTCTCTTGGGCTGTTCGTAAGGTATTTCCTTACGCTTAAAGCCCAGCTCTGCAACGATACCACGCATAAATGGTGTGGGATCGTCAAGGTCACGGAGAACCTCAATAAATGCTCTGTCATAAAGTCCTGAGCCTGTGAAATGCTCGATCTGCTCAACATCTGACATCTTCTTGATGACTTTATAATAACAAGTACGCAGAAAACGCATTACTTTGCTTTCCTTACTGCTTGTCTTGATGCCGATTACGATTTTATAGCCGTTTTCCCACTCTCTTACATACTGAGGGATAAGCTCAACGGGATCCTGAAAATCGCAGCACATCTGAATTACGCAGTCACCCGTAACCTGAAGCACTCCGTAGTAAGGAGAATTGAACTGACCGAAGTTCTTTGCGTTGAAAATAGCCTTAATCTTCGGATTTGCGGCACAGATAGCACGGAGTATATCCCTTGTGCCGTCCTGAGAATCGTTATCTATAAAAACAAGCTCATAGTCATACTGAGGAAGATTTTTTGTCATCATTTCGACAATAGCTTCACTCATGGGACCGACATTCTCTTTTTCGTTATAACAAGGAATGAGAATACTTATTTTTTTCATTTTCGCACCTCTTTCATCCATTCGGCAGTACGGATTATAGCTTCTTCAAAAGTAAGCTGTGGCACAAAGCCCGTGTCCTTTGTAAGCTCGCTGATATCTGCACACAGATACATAACCTGTCCTTCATTATAAGGCAGGTCACCTAAACCAACCTTCAAATCGGGGTTTATGCAGTCACGCATAGCCGTTATATAATCGGCAAGAAGCCTTGTTTTTCCGCTGCCGAGGGGGTAAACCGCACCGTGCTTGCCCTTTTCACCGATAAGGTAAAAGGCATTTGCGGCATCATCGCAATGAAGGAAGTCCCATTGCTGTTCACCCTTCGTGAAAGAAGTATACTCCCCTTTTAACATTTTGTCAAGACTCGACATTATGATTGAATTCGGATTGCCTTTCTGCCCGAAAACGCTTAAAATGCGTACCCAGCAGTGTCTGAGACCAAGTTGCTCTGCATACATACGGCTGAATTTACCTGCGGTATATTTTGCAATTCCGTAGCCGTTTTCGGGATTTGCATGAGTTTCTGCAGTGAGCTTTTCAGTTGTTCTGCCGTACTCCGCCTGCGACCCTGCACTGACGAAACATTCACAGCCTGTGTCAGCGGCAAGCTTTACCGCATCAAGGGTATATTTTATATTATCTGTCTGAGTGTAAGTGTCGTTTCTTGTATTTCCGAATGTTCCGAGCCATGCAAAATGATAAAGCACATCGCATTTTTTGTCAATTTTTGCTGATAATTCAGCGTATTCCGAAATATCGGCATCAATAGCAGTAACAAGAGGACTTTTAAAGAATTCATCATCCTTGCTGTCTTCTTTTCTGCACAGTGCAATGACTTCAACATTCTCTTTGACTAATTTTCTGATAAGTGCAGAGGCAATCATACCTGTTGCACCCGTTACAATGGCTCTTTTCATCTGAAATACTCCGTTTTACTCAGTTATAAGGGGGATAAACATGATTTTCTCAAGCTCTTCACGGGGAAGGAAGGGTGCCAAGTCCTCAAGAGGAGCCGAAACAAGCGAACCGTCGGGCAGTTTCTTTGTTGCCGACTTGGGTTCAAATTTCTGTTCGGGGTCAACAATGACCTCACAAAATGCGTAGCCCTCAATAGCAAGTGTTTCTTCGATCTTAGCCCCAAGGTCTGCTGTTTTCTCAATTCTTACATATGGAATACCGTATGCAGGAATGAGCTTTGACATATCGGGGAAGCTCAGGTCATTACTGTCCTGACCGACACCAACAAGGGGTTCACCGAAGAAATTCATCTGCGACTGTCTGATTGAATGATAACCGCCGTTGTTTATCATAAAAATTTTAATTGGCAATTTATTCTGAACGATAGTCTGCAATTCCTGAAGATTCATCTGAATGCTTCCGTCACCCGTCACATTGATTATATCCTGTGATGAATCGCAAACGCAAGCACCAATTGCTGCCGGAAGGTCATAACCCATGGAAGCAATGGCAGAATTTATGATAAAACGCTGATCTTTTTTGATAACATATCCGTGACTGCCGACAACACACGCTGAACCGTTGCCGACAACAGTTATCTGCCCCTCGTTAAGACGTGAGCTGAGTTCTTTTATAAACGCATAAACATTTACAGGTTCAGACTGTTCATAATGTTTGGGAAGTACTACGGGATAATTCTTTTTCCAGTTCTGACAGCATTCGTTCCATTTTTCGTTTTTGAAAAGCTTTTCATCAGAGAGAAGCTCATTCATTCTCTTAAGAAATGCCTTTGCATCCGCACAAATGGGCATATCCGGATTGACAGTGGGCTTCTTAAGCTCCTCAGGGTCAACATCAACAACGATTTTTTTGGCACATCTTGCCCAAGATTTATAGTTATAACCAACCTGTCTGATGCTCAGTCTGCTGCCTACGGAGAAGAAAACATCACTGTTCTGAACGGCAAAGTTACCGGGTCTGTCACCCATAATACCTGCTCTGCCCGTATACAGGGGATGTTCATCTTCTATAAGGTCAATGCTGTCCCAACCTGTTACAACGGGAATATTCAGCTTTTCGATAACGCTTCTGAATTCTTCAAAAGCACCTGCAATACGGATGCCGTTGCCTGCATTAAAAACAGGTCTTTCAGCATTCTTTATCATATCAACAACTTCAAGAATTACATCATCAGAAGGCACTTCGGGAAGAGTTTCATCGCCCTCACCGTCATAGGGGTAAAGGTCGTCTGTATCAACATAAGAGCCCTGAATATCAAGAGGAATGTCAAGCCAGCAGGGACCGGGTCTTCCCTGCTGAGAAAGCTTAAGTGCTTTTTCAAGGCAGTATCTGATTTTATTTTTATCAGTCACCATTTCACAATATTTTGTCATACAGTCAATGGCTTTTGTTATTTCAAATTCCTGATCACCCATGGCACGGATGCCGAGACCGGACCAACGTGCGGTTGTGTCATAACGCACCTGACCGGATATAACTAACATCGGTATAGAATCAAGCCAGCCGCCAACAACACCTGTAATGGCATTCGTACCGCCGGGGCCTGTTGTAACTACACAAGCGGCAATTTTATTATGAATTCTCGCATAGCTTTCCGCCGCAATGGCACAAGCCTGCTCGTGATGATTATATACGCAATGCATACCCTCCTGATGACCGAATGCATCATTAAGATGCATCGCACCGCCGCCTGTTACGGTGAAAGCGGTGTCGATACCGTGGTCAACAAGGAACTGCGATATATAATTGGAAACTTTTATTTTCATTTAGCTTCAACTGCCTCAATAATGGTCTTTGCCATGTAGTCGATCATTTCATCTGTCATTCCGGGGTAAACGCCTACCCAGAATGTATCGTTCATAATTCTGTCTGTATTTGTAAGCTCGCCTACGATTCTGTAGCCCTTGCCCGATGCACGCATTTCATCAAAGCAGGGATGCTTTGTAAGGTTGCCTGCAAAGAGCATTCTTGTCTGTACGCCCTTTGCTTCAACATACTTGACAACATCTGTTCTGTTTACGCCCTCGTTACAGGTGATAAGGAATCCGAACCAAGAGGGATCGCCGTTTTCTACTGCTTCGGGAAGAACAACTTTGTCTGCAATGGGAGCAAGAGCTGCCTTAAGACGGTCAAAATTGTGTTTTCTTCTCTCAACGAATGAGGGGAATTTTTCAAGCTGAGCACAGCCGACTGCAGCCTGAAGATCTGTTGCCTTAAGATTGTAGCCGAAGTGTGAATATACATATTTATGATCATAGCCGAAAGGAAGCTCGCCGTACTGACCGTCAAAACGGTGTCCGCAGAGGTTGTCCTGACCTGAATTACATACGCAATCTCTGCCCCAGTCACGGATTGAACGGCTGATTCTTGCAAGAAGCGGATTATCGGTATAAACTGCACCGCCCTCACCCATTGTCATGTGATGGGGAGGATAGAATGATGATGTGCCGATGTCACCGATTGTGCCTGTAAATTTCTTTTCTCCGTCGATTGTGTACTGAGAGCCGAGTGCATCACAATTGTCTTCAATAAGCCAGATATCATGCTTTTTACAGAAATCCTTGACTGCGTTAAGGTCAAAGGGATTGCCGAGAGTATGAGCGATCATAACTGCCTTTGTTTTTTCTGAATAAGCTTCTTCAAGCTTTGTAACATCAATATTATACTGAGGAATTGTAACATCAACAAAAACAGGCACTGCACCGTACTGAATAATGGGTGTTACTGTCGTGGGGAAACCTGCGGCAACCGTGATAACCTCATCACCGGGAAAAACTCTCTTGTCACCGAGAAGAGGTGAAGTGAGTGTCATGAATGCAAGAAGATTTGCACTTGAACCTGAGTTTACAAGAGCACAAGATCTTACACCAAGATACTTTGCAAGCTTCTTTTCAAATTCGTCTGTGTATCTGCCTGCCGTGAGCCAGAATTCAAGTGCACTGTCAACAAGGTTTACGGCTTCATTGCTGTCATAAACTCTTGATGCATAAGGAATTCTCTGACCTTCAACGAAATCTTTCTTTACATTGTGATATTTTTCAAAATACTCAGCAACCGCTGAGAGTATGGCTTGTTTATCCTGTTCCTGATTACTCAATGTTTTACATTCCTTTCACATTATATGTTGAAAAATTCTTTGATCTGCTTTTCTGTTATTGCGGGAACATCTCCGCCGTCAGCATAAACTTTTGTCCACTCAACAGTTTTTTCAACTGCTTCTGTTGCACTCCATGTAGGTTTCCAACCAAATGTTGTTTTGAGAAGTGAACAGTCGAGTTTAAGAAAATTTGCTTCGTGAGGTCCGTCTTTTTTCAGACATTCAAATGTCTGTCCGTCACCCCATGCATTGCAGAAAATTGTTGCAAGCTGACCTGTCGTAAGGCAGTCTCTTTCGTCGGGACCGACATTGTAGTAGCCCTGATACTTTATATCCTCATACTGAGCCTGAGCTACCATAAGATATGCATTAAGAGGCTCAAGAACATGCTGATAAGGTCTTGTGGAGTTAGGATTTCTGACTATAACAGGCTTTTTGTCCATTGCAGCACGAACACAGTCGGGAATGATACGGTTATCTGCGAAGTCGCCGCCGCCGATAACATTACCTGCTCTTGCAGTTGAAACAGCAATGCCTGTATTGTCAAAGAAAGATGCTTTATAGCTGTGTGTAACAAGCTCTGAGCATGATTTTGAATTCGAATAAGGGTCAAAACCGTCAAGAGGCTCATTCTCACGATAACCCCAGCACCATTCATTATTCTTGTATACCTTGTCCGTTGTGACATTGAGAACCGATTTGACAGAGGGTGTAAGTCTTACACATTCGAGAACATTCACCGTACCCATAACATTTGTTTCGTATGTGTACTTAGGCTGTTCGTAAGAAGTAATAACAATAGGCTGTGCAGCAAGATGAAGCACGATTTCAGGCTGAACCTCATCAAAAACAGCCTTGAGGCGGTCATAATCTCTTATATCACCGATAACGGAGTTCATTTTGCCCTCAAGTCCCGCAACTGAAAACAGATTAGGATCTGTGGGCGGCTCAAGTGAATAGCCCGTAACCTGAGCACCTGCCATTACAAGAATTTTTGAAAGCCATGAGCCCTTAAAGCCTGTATGACCTGTTATAAGGACTTTTTTGCCTTTATAAAAATCAAGATTCATAATATGTCCCTTTCAATGCACAATGTACAATTATTTTGATTCAAGCATATGAAAATACGAAAAACGAGAAAACAATTTTTCGTAAGGGCGTCCATTGGGTGTCCCTACGAGGTTTATCATACAATTTTAAAATTCCAACAGCGAAATTTGTCCTGAAATTGAGAATTATTTTACCAAACTTTCCAGGGAGCTTCATTATCTGCCCAGAGTTTTTCAAGATAATTTTTGTCTCTTAATGTATCCATACACTGCCAGAAGCCGTCGTGAGGATAAGCCATAAGCTCCCCTCTTCTTGCTGCTTCCTCAAGAGGGTATTTCTCAAATACGGTTGAATCGCCCTCAATAAGATCAATAATTGAAGGATCAAGCACCATAAAACCACCGTTGATGACACCGCCGTCCTGCTGTGTCTTTTCACGGAACTGCTGAATGCAGCCCTCTTCATTTATATCAAGCACGCCGAAACGGGCAGTAATTTTGATAGCTGTAAGAGTAGCCATTTTGCCGTGAGCTTTGTGGAACTCAAGAAGCTTGTTGATATCAACATCGGAAACACCGTCACCGTAGGTAAGGAAGAAAGGTTCATCTCCGATATAATCCTTTACTCTCTTGACTCTGCCGCCGGTCATGGTGTTAAGCCCTGTATCAACAATGGTAACTTTCCAGGGCTCAGAGAAATTTGTATGGACAGTCATTTCACCGTTATTAGCGAAATCAAAAGTAATATCGCTTCTGTGAAGATAGTAATCAGCGAAAAACTCCTTGATAACATGCTGTTTATAACCGCCGCAGATAACAAATTCGTTGAATCCGTAGTGTGAATACTGTTTCATAATATGCCAAAGAATAGGCATATCACCGATCTGGATCATGGGCTTAGGGATAAGGTGGCTTTCCTCACTTATTCTTGTACCGAATCCACCTGCAAGAATTACAACTTTCATATTTTACAGTCCTTTCTGCTTGTTTATCCTATGATATTACTGTATGTGGTTATAACAACCGGTATAGCATATACAATTGCAATGACAGCAAACATACCTGCATAATAGATTTTTTCAAATACTATGAGGAATTTATTTGACGCATCATTTGCAAAGGGTTTCTTTTTCTCAATAATGTAAATTGCGATTGCAATGAGAGCCGTAATAACTGTTATGAATGCACCGAGCTTCATGCCGTAAGGCAGATAAGTCATCTCAATGACATTTTCGCCTTCATTAAGCCTGATTGCCATGAATGAACTCATTGCAATATCAATTTCAACCTTCTCACCGTTCACCTTACATGTCCAACCCTCATCGTAGGTTACGGGAAGGAACATATATGTTTCATCATTACTGACATTGACTGTTGCCGTAAGACTCTTAGCTGCTGTTGTAACTTCAGCATGATTATCCGCATTGATCTGACAAAGAGATTCAAGCTTTGTATAATCAAAATATCCGACGGTAACCTTGATATCACTGCCTACATTCTTAAGTGACAGGATCATGATCTCAATATCCTCATCTGTACGAACACCGAGGTCAATAAGCTCGTTATGAAAATTATTAGGATAGTTATAATTTATGTTACTGCCGAAATAGGTCAGATCAACTTTTTTACCATCAACAAGGATCGTCACAGCACCTCTGTTTGCTGTGGAGTTCTCAATATCGACATGTAAATATACATGTTTAGTACCGTCAACGTGAACTGTCTGCTCAAAATCCTCGGAACAATCAAGGGAGAACTCATCTGTTGTACAGATATCGCTTTCATCACCTGTGAGTGCTGTATAGAGCTCGTTATTGGAAGCGAAGACATTGTTGTTTTCAACTATATCTATGTCCATAAAATTCTGTCCCACAAGCAAACCTACGGGAAGAGTCATATTGTTTTCATAAAGATGACTCTCACCGATATCATAAAGGTAAGTGTACTCATATTCATCCAATTCACGCTCACTGAATGTATATTTCATATTAAGCAATGCATCTGAAAGAAGAGTACCTACACTGTCGATAACACGTGTGTATATCTGTGAATAACCGAGAGCCTCCATAGTAGAGGTCATATCTGAGGAAACAAGATGTGTGAAATTTGAAAGAGAGGGATAACCGAAGAACATGGGGAAATTGCTGTTAAGTCTGACATCAGCATCCTTTATTCTGGTCAGGTTATCATTTTCAAGTTCCAGATCCTCTGCCATTTCAAGCGAATCATCAACAAAATCGAGACTGTACATGCTCGTTCTCTCACTTGTATCGGAATTTGTTCCGAAAGACAGATTTGCAAGCAATCCGACTTCAGTCAGAAGGACACCTGCCATCATAACGTAAGCAACCTTCTTTATGCCGATAAACATGCAGAAAACATAAAACATAGCCAAGAGGATAAATGCAATAAACATCCACTTATCGCAGTCTTCCTGCACCAGTTTGTTATATTTAAGTCCGTTTACGGAGGCGACCTCATTATAAACCTTCGTTACAAGAAGATATATGCCGCCTGCTGCACATGCTACCGCAGGAACAATAACAGCTATAAGAGATTTGCCTTTTATCGAGAATATAACATCCTTCATATTCTGCAGTACAAATGCCGCCGTGCAGACAAGCATGAATATGAGCATATACATATATCTCAGCGGAAAGCCGACATACGAGCCAAGATGCCAGATAAGATTGATATTCTCAAAGAAAACGGGAAGCAGAAGAAGAAGTACCGACAGACCGAAGAAAAGGCACTGTTTCTTATACTTTTTGAAATTAACCGCCATAATAACGATAAATGCAAGGAATACGGAAGAAACAAGAAGCACGATCGTCAGTTTAGTGGTTGAATATGTGGTAGTTGTGTTAAATATCTTAAGGATCGAGTCAAGAGTAGTCTCTTCGCTCTTGATCTCGTATCTTGTTGACCTGAACATATAAAGAACTGAAGGAACATTTATTACCGCTGAAGCAGCGAGAGCAAGCACCGACGTAACGCCGAAGCGTATTATCGTCATTTTTCTTGTTTCCTTCGGCTGAATAAATGCAAGATACAAAAAGCCCACCAACAGCAGGAACATAAATACCATATATGAAATATATATGGACAGAAGAAGTGTGTAGGTAAGCATAAGGAAATAGGGCATCCACTTGCCTGTTCTGAACATATGAAGCAGTGCAGTAATAAGGAACGGGAACATAAATGCCGCATCGATCCAACCCATATTGGTATAGTAGATAAGGATGAATGCACTGAATGAATATGCAATACTCAGAAAGACCTGCCAATAAGGCTCGATCTTAAACTCTCGCCTTAAGAAATACACCATGGACAATCCTGCCATAGTCATTTTAAAAATGATAAGGAACGGAATTCCGTTTACGATGCCGTCACGGGGACAAAGCAAGGTAAATAAAATCTCCCACGGCTTCAGAATATAAAAGCCTGTGGTCAGCACCTGCGTTCCTGCCGCAGTCTCCCAGTTGAATATCAGTGACTTATCAAAACCTGAATGAAGATAGTCCCAGAAATATGTATAGTTTGAAATAGTCTGCTGAACCATATCATCACAGACAACACTTCCGCTGCCGAAAGGATAAATTCCGTTGACAGCATAAATAACAAGCATTATTGCAATACTGATAAGCCCGGTAAACAAATACGGTGACGCATTGACAAGCTTGTCTTCTTTCAACGAATGATGCAAAAAAGTCATCTCCAAATTTTAATATTAGACAAATTTATACGTATAAAGAATAACACACTCAAGCATTTTAGTCAAGGAATAAATGTGTTTTTTAGAGGACATATTTTTTACTATTGATTTTAAATCAGTTTTATGGTAAATTAATTATTAGAAAATTATGCAGTCATAAAATTAAGGAGCCGAATATGAAAAAGAAACTTACATTTTTTTCAATGCTTTTTGCATTAATTTCAACATCTGCGATCACATCTCATGCTACCGAACTGACAGCAGACACAGCCGATCTGTCAACATTCTTTTCGCTGATAACTGAATGCACGTCTGCAATCATTGTTACTGTGATTAGTATTATTCTTGTCGTACTTGCAATTATTTTCAGAAAAAAAATAACAAAACGTCTTGATAATTCAAGTGCATCAATGATGATAAATGCATTTATCATATTCTTTTCTGTTTTCGGACTTGCATGTTTTGCAATGGCAGTCGCAACGGACGGTGAAACATGGAAAAATCTTCTTAACGGCACCGACAGCGGTTTTGATCAAAACACACATTTTGCAGATTATCTTAAATCACTTCAGAATGCAGGCTCTCAGCGTTTCTACAAAAGTGCAGAAAGCTTATCACCGTTCTCAATGCTGATATTCTTTATTCTTGCACAGTTTATGCCTTCTGATCTGATTTCTTCCGAAGCATATGTTAAATATATTCAGGTCATGAAGAATCAGACATTCATATATCTGTATCTGATATTGGTTCTTTTCTGCATAGTTCTTATTTACAGAATGGCAAGATCAAAAATGCGTCACAACGGATTAAACATGCGTGACGAGCTGGTTGCTTTCCTTCTGGTAGTCTCCTATCCGACAATGTACTGCATTTCAATGGGCAATATTACCGGTGTAGCCGTTGCATTCTGCCTCTATTTCCTTGAATTTTATGACAGTGAGAAAAAGATATATCGAGAGCTTGCAATAATTGCCATCGCAATTGCAGGAGCAATAGTCCCCTATTCTTTCGTCTTTGCATTTCTTCTGCTTAAAGACAAATCAAAAATGTCAAAATTAAACTTTGCACAAGCATGTGTCTTTTTTGTCACACTGTTTATTCTGCCGGCAATATTCACAGGTTTCGGCAATATGGTTACTTATGTAAAAAGCCTGCTCATGATTCATGGCGATTATACTCCCGGCAACGGCAGTCTTGCAAATCTGCTGAGTTTAACCGGTGCGGATGATTTTATTCTTTACATTATAACTGCAATCACCGAGGTCATCGGACTTGCCTGCTTCTTTATACTTCCGGCAACATGGCAGAAATCAGCCGCCGCCGTTTACTGCATACTTAACCTGTTACCGAATGTAAACAGTCTGACCATGGTATTCGTATTTATACCTCTTGTATATCTTCTCGCAGAAAAATCACACAAGGCTGTCGATTGGCTTTACCTGCTTGCATTCTCCCTGCTTATAACGCCGTTCCCCGAATGGTACCACTCAAATCTGAACGAGTTCACTATTGCACTTGAATACATAGGAATAATCAATTTAAGAAATGCCAATGAGCTGATTGCTCCGATTGCAACTCAGATGATATTTGTACTGATAATATGTCAGGCTGCAGCTGTCCTGAAGGACAGAAAAAAGACAAAAGCAGGACAGGTCACCGAACCTGTTCCCGAAGAAGCTTAAAATATAAATTTCGGATACAAGAAAAGGCAAAAATTCCCGATAATGCTGACGCATATCGGGAATTTTTAACGCATTATTGTGCCAAAAGTTCATATTTCAGAGAAATACTTCCTTGCGGGTAATCGGCAAAAGCCTTGCAGTCTTTTTTTGATATAATTTACTTGCAATGAAAAAGCATATCCGTAGTGAATATCCTTATTTATTACAATCAAATACTGTCAAAAAGAATTTTTCATTACCAAAATAAGCAGTTCACTTAACATTTTACCATCTTAAAAACTATGTTCAAAGAATGTAATGATTTTTCCGAAACCTGTTATTATATTATAAAAACATGACAGGAATTTATAGATCCATTCGTTTTTAAGAAGCTCCTCATTTTCTATATTTTCAAGAATTACATGCTCATTGTATAACAAATCTACACATTGGCTGTTGTAAGATCTGAATTTTGTTCCGTTTTCAATTGCGTAGAACCTGTAGCCCAGTTTACCGTCTTCGGTGGAACGCATGGAATTGAGAAGCGTAACCTCGCCCCCTGATAAAATATATGCATATTCCGTTTTTGATGAACCGTCATGCCCCACGTTTACAAGGGAAACCTCACTGTCTTTGGAATTGAGGAAGGTTTTACCTCCATAGATAAATGTATTAAAAACGGTAACATTTTTACAAGAATCAAGTTTGATAAAATCTGTGCGAATTCTTGTAACGGGAATAAAAACATAAGCAAAAAGATTATTTTCTGTAAATCTGTTCTGAAGCTCCGGAATATCAAAATTTTCATAGCCGTTTCTCGGCAAAGTATTACCGTTCTGCAATGAGCCTTCAATATAAGCATTTTTGCAGTTTATCATTGAAAACATACTTTCATAACAGCAACCTATAACCTTTTTTATAAAAGCGTTTTCTGAATTTTCAAGTTTTATTCCGCATCTTGCAAGTGTCAGGAAACAATTTGTAATGTAGACATTGTTTGAGGATGAATAAACTATCGGTGAAGTTTCTTTATAGACTCCGCTGTCATCAACAGGTCCGTTAAGAGGATAATCTACCCTTATGCCGTTTATTCCTGCATTGTCACCGGCAAGAGTGATGAGAGGCTCGCAAGTTTTATCATATCCGTAATATGAAATAATCAGCGTACCGCTGCTGTTTCCTGACTGGCAGCGGGTTGCAACAGATGATGAACCTCTGAGCTCAACTCCGGCAGGCACTTTTACAGGATTATCAAATCTGTAAAGTCCGCCCGGTAAATAAACAACTCCGCCGGTTTTTGATGCCTCATTAAGTTTTGCCTGAACAGCCCCTGAGGCATCGGTTTTTCCTGTTTTATCAGCATCAACAACATACAGATAGTTTTCAGGCTTTATGTATGTTTTTTTGTAATCAGGTGCAAATTCAGTTGTATCTGTTTTGTATTGCTGAATGTTTTTACCCTTAATTGCACCTTCTGTTTCAACATTTGTAAGAAGCATGGCATTTTTGCCGGGGTCAAATACAGCGAATTCCGAGCCTTCAATTCTGCCGTTAAGAATTCCCGTGCCCCAGGAGTTTCCCCGTTCAACAATGATCCCCTCAGGAATATAAATACCGAAGGTGCAATCAGTAATGTAAAGGTCTGTAAAAACACCGCTGAAGGAATAACGCATAGGTTCCTTAAAAAGTATACCATATTTCATTTCAGAAATTTTCACATCGGCAAACTGAGGCCATTCAAGATCACCAAGCACAAAACCATAGCCGTTTTCACGGGTGTATTCGTCAATAATATTTTCCTCGGGAGCATTGAACCGTTCACCTGACTCAGCCCAATATTTATTGTGAATATAAAGAGTTTTTACCGTGTCAACATCAGCCGAATTATAGGAGTTAAGTCCCTCATAAAGGCAAGTACCTTTAACATTTTCAATTGTCAGCATTTCGTGACATTGGTAAACACCGTTTTCACACTCGGAACATACACCGATACCTCTGTAAGAGTTGATCAGAGTACAATTTTGGATCGTACTGAGCATGTATTCCTCGTTACCCGGCACATAAAAAGTGTAGGGATACGGCTTTACGTTTTCAATATCCTGCTCAGGATACCACACAGTAAGCCCCACCGCACCTGCACTCGCACCTACCGTAAAAAGTCCCGGTGTCATAGCATCACTGCTTTCAACATCTGCAATAATAATTGTGCCGTATTCGTTGCCCGTATCAGGGTCTTGGTAGTCACCTCTGAGTGTTACAAACTGTCGGACATACACATTCCCCGTAAGTCTGTATTCACCTTTCGGCAGCCACACTGTACCGCCGCCCGTCTGTGCACAATCGTCAATTGCTTTCTGTATGGCAGAAGTGGCATCATTTTTGCCGGTGTTATCTGCATTGTAAGGTGCATCTGTTGCAATGATATCAGCAATCACAACATCATCTGTGGGATAAACCGTTTCAACAATTACCGGTTTTCGGACATTTTCCTCTGCAAAGCAGGGAAAAATAAAACCCACGGCAATAATCAAAGCCAATACGACAGATGTAATTTTTTTCATTTTTCGTTCCTCCTGAAAATGAAATAAAATTTATAAAAATCATAAGCAGTATGATTTTCTTGTTCAGCAATATTTCCTGTTTATGTCGATTGTATCATATCTGATAACAGATTTCAATGAAATATAATTTCACAAAGGAATTTTCAGGAATCAGACCGTAAAGACATATGGCAAAAGTATTTTATATATATCACGACAAATCGGAATTTATCAATTAAGATGCTTTTTGCCTTTGGGAGTTAAACTGAGGTCATGATCCGTACTTACGGATAAAATAAGCAGGTGTGCAACTCCATGCATGGCAAAGACTGTTTATCATTCTGTCATTGTACGGAGAAAAATCAAGATCATCGGGAGTATAAGCCTCCCAGAATGTATCTGCACCGAGCTCAACCATTCCGCCCCAGAATTTTTTCAGATAATGCATTGCTTCATTTTTCATTCCGAGTTTCAGCATGGCTTCAATAACATAATGACGCATATACGGTGTAACGGGCTGTTTTGCATCTTTGTTATCCAGGCAGGAAAGTAATAGATTTTTTGCCTCTTCGCCGTCACTCACGTCGCCCAGTATCATCCATACCTGCGAATGAACACTGTACTGATTGTTGTCAAATTCATTTATAAAAGCTTGTTTGTTTTGGCTGTAAAGATGCTTCCTGCTTGCACGACGGGTTTCGGAAAGATGTGCTGAATATTTTTCGTGATCTTTATCATTAATTGCTTTCAATAAGCCGGAAAAACGTTTAAGCGTATAGAGATAAACTCCCTGCAATGCAGTCAAAATTTCCAGACCGGGACACCAATCAATAAAAGCAAACCAACCATCCTGTTTTTTTGTAATCAGATTAGTGTCAAGTGTTGCCCGAAAACTGTCAAGTTGTGATTTGCAAATATCAAGAAGGTCATTTACAACATCAATGTCGCCGGTATGCTCATAATAATCGCATAGGGTAACAACATACAAAAGGGCGTAATCCTCAATATGAGTTTCGCCTGAATGATAATACGGTGTTTCATAAACAAATGATGGCAGAAATCCCGCATTGTTGCAGGCTCCTGCAGCAAAAAGATATAAGCATCTTCTGACAATTTCCCGATTGTTGAATGTGTAGTAATTTGTCAAAGCCTCAAGCCGAAGATCGCCGATCCAAAGACGTCGGTCACGCTTCGGACCGTCTTCAAAGAAGGTCTGCATACATTCCTTGAGAGTATTTGTTGCAACATGGTCAATTTTATTCAACAGCTCATCAGTTGTATTTGCGGGTTGAAGTACGGATACATCCGCACTTGTTGAAGCACGGAAACTAAAATCAAACAGTCTTATCGGTCTGTTGGCATTTTCAACGGTTATTTTTATATATCTGCAAGCGTATCTTCTGGGCAGGGTCGTTTTTTGCGGGTAATCAAGGTTGATTATTTCCTCTTGTAACCACGTTTTTGAAAGAGCACCCTTATATTGCGAAAAATCATCATTGATTTCTCGCATATCTTCGCCAAACCTGATAACCAAACGCACCGGAGCATCAACAAACACAGCAACTTTATCGTAGGAAAACGAAAAATGTCCCACAGCGTACTCGCCGAGGTCAAGAAGAATGCTGTCACCGCTTGAAGCTATAAATTCCGATATATCGGGTGTAAGAACGGTGTGAATGAGCTCGGGATAATTTGCTTGAGCCTTATTCAGAAAGTAATTTTTTTCATTCATAAAAACATCTCGCTTTAAAATGAGATTTTGATTTGCAAATTGGAATTTGTTGTTACAAATCAATAGAGATTTCGTACTTGTCTTCAATAAGCAAATAATTGACTTTGTGCTTTTTAGCAAACTCTAACACTTGTGCATTATCCTCTAACACACTGTCCATTGTACAATCTGTATCATCTCCACGATTTTCAATGACACTTGCATATTTCTTTATATCAGAAAAGTTATTTCTTATATAGTTTTTGCTCATTACAAGGCAGTAGTATTTTATGTTTTCGAGATATTCGATTTCAAAATCTTTTGACCAATCGAAAGGAATGTAACACCCCTCGACAATAAGATTTTGTTTGTTCTCTATGGCAGTTTTAATCATTTCGCAAACGATTGGCCATAAATATGCTGTGAGGTCAGTATCATCACTCATAGGAGTAAGGTTCGTATTGCCGCTACGAATTAAACCCATTTTTAAATGGTCTATTGAAAGATATGGATATTTATATTTTTCAAGCAGTTTTTGTGCGAGTGCTGTCTTTCCTGTGTGCGATGCACCCGTAATTAATATAATTATTGATTTCATCCCCCAAATTCTTACTTGTCAAAAAGATTTAATTTAAGCTTTTATCTTATTTCTGCCTCGTAAATGCCAATACTCTCTCTGCCCCTGATGTTATCTGATACATTTCGGGCATTAAAATACAATCTTAATTTGTTATCGTGATATGTAAGAGAACAAGCATAAACATACTGTGCCATCCAATGATTTTCACCACACTTCTGAGGTATTAAAAATGGCTTTACAAACTCAAAGCTGATGCCGTCATCAGACTTCAGAAGCATAATGGCAGAATGACTTTTACCGCCTTCTTCAAAAATTCCGTTTTGCAATCCGATATAACAGTCAGCCAATTTATACACCTTTAAGCAACCTGAACAAAGATTAAGATATTGTTTATCTTTGTCGGGACTTATTATAGGTGTTTCCCTTGAAATATAACCGTTTGCAATGCTCTTACTTTCTGCCAAACTGATATGTGTCGGCTCACAGAATCCGCAATCTTTAATAAAAGTCTGACCACAGGAATAATATATCCGATAGCCGTTTTCAATTTTCATCAGAAACGGATTGGAAATAGCAATTCCCCTCTCATCTTCTTCAAAATCGCGCGTTTTACCGATTATAGGATAGGGTTCGCTCCAGTCAACAAGATTCTCGGACTCTGTACAGTAAATTTCCGATTTCCATTCAGCTCCGATAAGACTGAAAAGATTAAAGATAACAGGTCTTGTTCTCTCATAAAAAAGATAATATTTCCCGTCAATACAGTTGATATTCGGACGCATAGCACGATTGACTATTCTGCCCTTGTTTTTAAAATTTATTCCGTCGGTGCTTTCATATCGGTATACACCAAAAAATGTATGACAGAACAAATGCCATTTTCTGTCATGGGACTCCGAAGGCGTTAATACACTGGGATCAGCAATAACAAAACTGTTCCTCGGATTTTTTAACACAGGATTTTTCTCGTAGAGCTTAAATTCAATGCTATTAAACTGTTCAAAAGTCAGATTCTGCATTTCATCACCATTTATACAAATTAGAATTCACCTTATTCATTATCGAGCACTTTTTCAATAATTTCCACATCACCGGTTTTATCACCGTTCACATACTCGCCGTTTTGGTAAAAAGACTCTGAATTGATGTTTACTTCAGCACCGGTAGGCACATATAAAACAGTCTTCATACCTTGCGGTATAGTAAGGTTAATAATATATTTCTCTGCATCCTTTTCATAATTCAGAGTGATTAACCCTTTTACACTCGGCACGGTACAGCTTATCTTGTCCGAGAGAGTGTACTGCGGCTCGATTTTAACCTTTTCATAGCCTGCTTCAAGAGGAGTGATACCTGCAAAATGCTTACTCATTATAACAAGAGGACCGCCGCTCCATGCGTGGTTCTTAGTACCTCGCCAGGAGTCCCAGAATTCCCAGAGAGTAGAATAATCCTCACTCATCATACCCTCATATCTGTCCTTAATTCTGTCTTTTGCTGCCTCATATTCTCCCATTTTGCAAAGAGCTTCAAGAACATAATATTCCATGTACGGGCTTGAATTTTTAGTAGTTGTAAGTACGTTTGTAATCGTATCGTACTGTTCTTTTTCTGCAAGCCCCGACAAAACTGCAAGGGCATTGGCTCTGTCATCGGGCTTTCTCACATCATCACTTTTGAAGCCTTCTTCTGTCCAAAGAGCCTTATATCCCTTTGAAATAACATCTTTTCTTTCGGTAATAAATGAGATGTCCTCGTCTTTTCCAAGAATATCAGCCATTTTCTCTACACAGGAAAGAGCATAGTAAACCCATGCATTTTCTATAGCAGTCATATCTGCCTTTGAGCCCCAGTCAGCCCAATCCCATGAGCCGCCACGATGAA
>CAZTFS010000002.1:10946-80023 GCA_964613045.1 uncultured Eubacteriales bacterium | reverse complement strand
CCCTGGCCTACTGCTTAGAAGGCAGTTGCTCTATCCAGCTGAGCTACCAGCGCACAATGGAGCGGGTGATGGGAATCGAACCCACACGACCAGCTTGGAAGGCTGGGATTCTACCATTGAACTACACCCGCATCTTTGGGACGTTCGATATTTTAACACACTTAAACCTCAAATGTCAATACCTATTTTTAAATTATTTATATTTTTTTTATTTATCCAAAGGTAATTACCAATTAAACTGCCATATTTCTGACTGCTGACCGTCAAAAACAGCAGAGCCGCTTATTGAACCGCTTTTTGCAGATCCCTCTACATTCATAGGCATAGCATACTCTGCATAACTTACGTATCCGTCAGGACGAATATGCACTTCCATAGTTGATCCGACATAATCAATTTTTCCGGAAGTAATTTCAAGTATGCTTGTGTCATAAGAGTTAATATCAAGATAACCGATCGCAGACGCATTTGCAGCAGGCACCGTATAGAGATCAACTTGTTCTTGAATAATCTGAACCTTAATAACAATATCATTACCGTTCATCGAGCCCGAAATTGATTTAACACCGCTCATAGAAAGCGTAAAGTTGCCTTTTTCGGGAAGAAGTATCGGAAGAACTTCATCATCAGAATTTGTTGCTTTTCCGCCACTGAATGCAAGAACTTCTTCGACAGGATTTATAACCATACCGACTATCGTGTTTGCAACGGATTTTACAACAGTACCGCCACTGCATTCTGTAACATTTGCTTCAAAACTTTCAATATGATCAACAGTTACAGTTCCCGTATATGCTTTAGTCTTGTTTATTGCAGCCGTCAATGTATCAAGCAACTGCTGATCGGACATAGTTGATACAGGCACATTCGATACTGCATTTTCACTGTTTTGCACAGTCTCTCCCGACACATTCTGCTGTGCTGTTGACGCATTTGTTGTTTCAGCACCTTGTTGCGAGCCGACAGTAGTATCAGCAGTATTCTGATTCTGCATACCGTTATCGGACTGAACCGCCGCTCCTGTTGTTATGGTATTCACTCCTGCGATATCATTATTCTTGCTTGCAGCAACAGGTTTGTACATATTAAATGCAAGACAGCCGACAACGACCAAAAGAACAATGAGTGAACACAAAACAGAAATAAGCTTTATATCTTTACCTTTCATTTTTCACCCACCCGTTCTTGTTTTTAATAATATTGCTTCTGTTCACAATTATAACATAATTTAATATATAATCAAGTAATATTAAACTAAAGTTACATTATCGAGCCTGAGCACATCAATGTCGCCAGAAGCCGCAGAGAAATTATTCCTTGACAATTCAAGTGACTCAACATTCAAAGCATCAAGTGCATGTTTGAATGTTTCATACTGTTTTTCACCCCAGGAAACAGACGTCTTTTCAATTCTGACATTTTTTGCATTTCTTATAAAGAAAGCAGAGTTGTCATTTTCCTCAATTCCGTGATCTATGCAGGGGCGAAGATCATATTTGCCGCAATCCCATTTAGATGTTTTCTCAACATGAATGTTACAATTTTCAAATACAACATTTTCTATAGGATTCTCAGGTGAAGAATAGATAAGAGCTCCGTTTTCCCCTTTACAGGTAACATTAAAATAACGTATATTCTTTATGTGACCTGCGACCGTGTTTTCATCACGTCGGAAACAGGTTATGGTTATCGGTTCAGCAGAACCCCACCAGTCAGAGCTGAATCTTCTCGTTTCAACGGTGCAATTGGAGAATGTAACGTTTTCAACATTACCGCCGTCACGGATCTGGATAGAAAGTCCTCTGTTACTCTTTGATATCATGCAATTATTGACAACAACATTTCTGAAATCACCGACACCCTCAGTACCTATTTTAACAGCAGCAGATGTTGAAGTTAATGTACAATCAGAAATAACTACATTTTCACAAGGTCCGTATTCAGCATTACCCTTAGATGTTTTAAGACAGATGCAATCATCGGCACAGGTAACATGACAGCCGAGAATTCTTACATTCGAGCAATGGTCAGGGTCGATGCCGTCACTGTTTGCAACATCAAGAGGGTTGAGAATGCGGATATTTGATATAAGTACATCATCACATCCCGCAGGATGAAGAGTCCAGAAAGGTGCGTTTCTGACGGTAATATCTCTGAATGAAATATTATTACTCTTTTCAATATATATCGTTGTCGGACGAGGATAAAAGTCTCCCGTCACATAATACTGATCCTTTCTTTTTACAAAAGCATAGCAGTTTCCGTCGATCGTGCCTTCACCTGTTATGGAGCAACCGTCAGCTTCATAGCCGTATATAAATACGAAAGAGGGTTTTCCTGTTACGGGATTTCCCACAAGAGCTGTCTTCGGGTCATTGATCATTTTGCAAGGACGGATATAGCCGTCAATATCAGATGTTGCTCTGAGAACAGCACCTTTCTGAAGATGGAGTTCGACATTTTTCTTCAGTTGTATTGAATTACTGTAATAAGTTTTTCCGCTTTCAAGGACTACTCTGCCGCCGCCGTTTGCTTCACAGGCATCAATAGCAGCCTGAATCGCCGAACAGTCATTGTTTTTTCCGTCACCTGCTGCTCCGAACTTTTCTGCTTCATAAATTTTCATTTTTTAATCTCCTTTACCGCCGGATGCTACAATGAAAGCATCTGATTTCATTTCCGTTATAGCTTTACGTTTACGCATATCAATGGTGTAAATTAACTCATCACATTTATCATATTACTACTATTATATTACTAAATACAATTTATTGCAATATAAAAGTGAAGAAAGCGGCTTACACCTTAAAAATGTGAAAGCCGCATATAAAAAGTTCTTTATTTATCTCCTCGTTCACGTATGATATACCGTGTGGGGGTACCTTCAAGACCGAAAACTTCACGTATCTGATTATCAATATAACGTTGATAACTGTAATGAAACAGCTCCTTATCATTGACAAAGCACACAAATGTGGGCGGTCTTGTGGACGGCTGAGTCATATAATATATCTTCAATCGCTTACCCTTGTCTGTCGGAGGCTGAACACGTGTCTGAGCATCAGCAAGCACCTCATTGAGTCTGCCGGTTCTGATCCTCATTGCATTCTGAGTATCGACAAACTTTATAAGATCAAAAAGTCGGTTAATCCTTAATCCTGTTTTAGCGGAAATAAAGATAATGGGTGCATAAGACATGAACGAGAAATCATTCATAAGCTTTTTACGGTAAACATCCATTGTTTTGCCGTCCTTTTCAACAAGATCCCACTTATTGACAACGATAATACAACCTTTACCTTCTTCATGTGCAATGCCTGCGACCTTTGAATCCTGCTCGGTAAAGCCCTCTACTGCATCGATCATAATTACACAAACATCAGCTCTCTGAACAGCCATAACAGCACGCATAACACTGTACTTCTCTATACTATCCTCAACCTTGGACTTTCTGCGAAGTCCTGCGGTATCAATAAGAAGGAACTTACCGTGCTCATTTTCAACCTCTGTGTCAGTTGCATCTCTTGTTGTGCCTGCAATATCGGAAACAATCACTCTTTCCTCACCGCAAATTGCATTAACAAGAGAGGATTTGCCCGCATTTGGCTTTCCTATGATTGCAACCTTAATGGTCTCATCATCTTCCTCTTCTTCAACGGAATCACCGATATACTTATAAACTTCATCAAGAAGATCACCTGTACCGTGACCGTGAGCAGCAGAAACACCGATCGGATCTCCAAGTCCGAGATTATAGAATTCATATATCTCCAGCGGAGGAGCACCGACGGAATCGCATTTATTAACGGCAAGAACTATCGGTTTGCCGCTTTTGAGAAGCATTGATGCAACTTCAGCATCGGTTGCAACAACACCGCATTTAAGATCGGTAACGAAAATTATGACATCGGCACTGTCAATGGCGATCTGAGCCTGATGCCTCATCTGCGAAAGTATAATATCATCTGAATAGGGCTCAATACCTCCTGTATCAACAAGAAGAAAACTCTTACCGAGCCACTCACAGTCACCGTATATACGGTCTCTTGTAACACCCGGAGTATCGTCAACGATTGCAAGCCTTTTGCCGCAAAGCTTATTAAAAAGTGTTGATTTACCGACATTGGGTCTGCCGACGATAGCAACTATAGGTTTTGCCATATTCAAATCACTCCTTTCCCGTAATTGAGTATAACAATTCTCTGCCACCCTGAGCAGAAACATTAATTTTCACATTTAGTTTTTCAGAAAGCTCTGAAAGAGAAATATCATCAAGAAAAACTTCAGAACCGTCTTCCCTGAGCATTACAGAAGGAATCAATGCGTAATCATATTCAGAAAGATCCTTCAGCTGATTAATTATGTCACTCGCAGTTATCAGACCTGCAACAGTTACATCATGACCGAAAAAATTATTTACAACGGTCTTGACATCGACAATAACATCACGGAACTTAAGATTTACCATTGATGCAAGCTCATTCATAAGAGGCGATGCCGCAACTCCTGTTATTATTGCGATCTTTCGGCTTTCACAAACAGCAGCTTCCTCCAACGCTTCAATAAAATCTGATTTTGTAAGACTCCAGAGTCCGACACCGTTATCAAGCTGACGAAAATCATCATAATAACCGCAATCGGGCATTTTTCGGTCAGCAAGAATAAAAAATTCATCTGCAGGATAGGCAAAATTTCTTGAAAATTCATCATAATTTGCCTTATTGAAGGCTTCTATCCTGTCTATTACATCGCCTGCAGTCTGTTTATTGAAGCATTCAAGCTTACAAAGTCCTTCCCTGTGCTTTGTAAGACCGACAGGAACAGCGGCGACGCTTATTACTGAATTACCGAGTTTTTTTAATTCATTAAGAGAAAAATCCAGTTCATCACCGTCATTATAACCGGGACACAATACAAGCTGAGCATTTATTTCTATTCCGCCGTCTGCAAGCATCTTGAGATATCTGAGAACATCACCTGCATGGGGATTTTTCATCATTTTCACACGAAGATCGGGATTCATTGTGTGAACGGAAATATTAACGGGGGAAATATGCATTTCCACCAGCCTGTTGATATCCGCTTCCGTCATATTGGTCAAAGTTACGTAGTTTCCGAAAAGAAAAGAAAGTCTGGAATCATCATCTTTAAAATAAAGACTTTTTCTCATACCATGCGGCATCTGATCGACAAAACAGAAAATACACTTATTTTTACAGGAATGCTGCTTGTCCATCAGATAAGTATCAAATCTGAGTCCGAGCTCGTCAACATCTCCGTGAGTCTTCAGATGGAGAGAAAATTCATTATCTTCAGCATCTTTAAAAATAACATTTATACGCTTGGAGGAAGCATAAAACCGATAATCAAGCACATCATTAATATCGTGACCGTTTACAGAAAGCAAAACAAACCCTGCGGCAATACCTTTTCTGCCACAGAGTGAATCCATATCAACTTCGCTGATCTTTACAGCCAATTATGATTCCTCCCGATAGTAAACAACACTAAAAAGGCGGGGAACAATTATTCTCCGCCTTTAATGTCAGAAACAAAAAGGAATTATTCCTCTACGCTGATAACCTGTTTGCCGTTATAATAACCGCAGGTATCGCATACTCTGTGTGTTCTCTTGAACTCACCGCACTGAGGACATCTCTGGAGAGAAGGAGCATCCATCTTCCAAACGTTAGAACGTCTTTTATCTCTTCTTGCATGAGAAACTCTTCTTGCAGGTACTGCCATATTGAAAACCTCCTAATAAATTACACAATCATTCATCATCAGTCAAAAGCTTCTGAAGTGCCGCAAGGCGGGGATCAACGGGCTTCTTGCAGCCACACTCACCTTCATTAATATCCTTACCGCAAAACGGACACAATCCCTTACAATCCTTTTTACAAAGAAATCTTGACGGAAGAGAAAGATAAATATCCTCCAACGCAAGTTCATCAAGATCAAGAACCATATTTTCGACAAGGATATAATCATCATTATCTTCATCATTAAGATGCGAGATAAGAAGATGTTCAACGGGGACATCCAGCTTTATGCTGATATCTTTTGCACACTTTGCACACTGCGTACAAACGGAACATTCCGCTGCCGAAGAAAGAGAAACGACACCAGTTGAGCCCTTTATGAATCCCTTGACCTTTACAGGTTCGGGAATCAATTCATCATCGGCTGAGAATTCATAATCAAAATCCTGCCTGATATCGTCATTTTCAAAAAAGCGACGCAGATCAATATTCATTTACAAAGTCCTCCAAAATACGAACGGATAATATTATATATTCAATTTACGACTTTGTCAATATCTTTTTGGGAATAATTTAAATATTTTTTACCGTAAACTGATCAAAAATCTCCATCAGCAGAACCTAACGCTGCCGAAAAATATTACTTAAGTTCGCAAAGAGCAAGAGCTCTCTCAGGAATATTCTCAGTCTCAGTTGAAACTGTAAATGTAAATTTAACATCAGCTTCCTTGGAAAGTGCATCTACCTTTACAAGGAAATCTGCAAGCTCCTCATAATCTCTTGAACCTATACGAAGTGTTGCATCGATAAGGATGTCAGTTATATCATGATCTCCTGCACAAAGACCTGAAAGAAGTCCGTAAAAAGCTTCAAAACCCTTAATATTATAAGCGTCTGCAGAAACAAGTCTTACGCTGGTCTTAACATCATATCTGAGAGCTTCCTTCTGCTCAACACAGATAACATGGCCCTGAGAAGCCTGAAGAGCCTCATCAATAAGAGCGATAAGCTTCTTTGTTTTGCCGCTGCCTTTTGTTCCGGTAAGTAATGTAATCATTTGTATTTCTCCTTTACTTTATAATGAGGGTCAACCATTCAATCTCTTTGAAAGTTCCTCAGCCATATCTTCATAGCCGGGCTTACCGAGAAGAGCAAACATGTTCTTCTTATAGCTTTCGACACCGGGCTGATTAAAGGGGTTTACGCCAAGCATATAACCCGATACGGCACAAGCCTTTTCAAAGAAATAAATGAGATAACCTAAATTATATTCATCCATTTTTTCAACTTCAAGAACGATATTGGGAACATCGCCGTCTGTATGAGCGAGAACTGTACCCTCAAAAGCCTTGGAGTTAACATAAGACAATGTTTTTCCTGCAATAAAATTGAGTCCGTCGCTGTTGTTTTCATCCTCCTCAATCACAATATCGCATTTGGGCTGTTCAAAAACAACGACTGTTTCAAACAAGTGACGCTGACCTTCCTGAACATACTGACCGAGTGAATGAAGATCGGTCGAATAAACAGCACTGGAAGGAAAGATACCCTTATTTTCTTTTCCTTCACTTTCACCGAAAAGCTGCTTAAACCATTCATTCATCATTGTAAAATCAGGTTCATAGCTGACCATCATTTCAACATTCTTTCCTTTTCTTAAAAGAATGTTTCTGATAGCTGCATATTTACAGCAATCATTAGAAAGCACGTCGCCGTTTTCATAAGCTTTCATTGCATCATACGCACCGTTCATAAGTGCATCAATATCAATTCCTGCTGCAGCGACGGGAAGAAGCCCAACAGCTGTAAGAACTGAAAATCTGCCGCCGACATCATCAGGGACAACAAAAGTCTCATAACCTTCGGAATCAGCCATCTCTTTAAGAGTACCCCTTGACTTATCCGTGGTTGCATAGATTCTCTTTGCCGCTTCTTCCTTGCCGTACTTCTCTGTCAGAAGTGCCTTAAAAAGTCTGAATGCAACAGCAGGTTCGGTCGTTGTACCCGACTTTGAAATTACATTAACAGAGAAATCACATGCTTTGCAGATCTCAAGTACTTCTGAGATCTCAGTAGGACTTAAAGAATTACCAACAAAGAAAATTTTAGGTGCATCTTTAACAACTACATTATAATTCTTAGATCTGCAGAATTCAATAGCTGCTCTTGCACCCAGATAAGAGCCGCCGATGCCGATAACAACGAGAACGTCGGAATCGCTCTTTATCTTAGCTGCGGCTGCTTTTATTCGGGCAAATTCTTCCTTATCATAGTTTTCGGGAAGATTCAGCCAGCCGTGAAAGCCATTTCCGGCAGCTTCAGTTTTTTTGGAATAAAGTTTTTCGTAAGCATCAGTTAATTCATCTTTTACAGCAATAATTTCATCATCACTTACAAAAGAGGACAGATACTTACAATTAAGATTAATCGCCATAGTACGCCTCACCAAACAAATATTTTGTATATTATACTATGTATTAAAAGATTTTTCAATAGATTTTTTGACATTAGTGTGCAAAAATTTTATGAATTTATTTCATTTTTCGGAAAAACACGTTAAAAGTTTATATAAAGCAGTAAAAAAATTCATCTCTTCAACACCTTCAGAAGTTTTTATTTCATACTCAGAAACGACCTCATCACCGATACAAATTTTAATTTTCCCTACAACAGTATCCTTTTCAAAAGGAGCTGTTATACTTTCCTGAAGCTCAACTTCAGCTTTAAGCTCACTTCCCTTTCCCTTATTTGTAAGTACAGCCGCAATATCAGGAATTAAAAGATCAACCGTATCTTTTTTACCGTGAATGACATTAATCGGTGCAACGCTGCTTTCGTCGAAATCGGGAATTGTAATTTCATAATTGGCAAATCCCCAATCAAGAAGATTTTGTGCAGAAGTAAACCTGTCTGTGCTGTTGTCACTACCCATAACAACAGCAATAAGCTCCATACCGTTTCTTTCGGCTGAAGCAGATACACAGCACCCTGCTTTTTCAGTAGTTCCTGTTTTAAGACCTGTTATACCTTCATAAAACCGAACGAGTCTGTTGGTGTTTACAAGCTGAGTTTCGCCGTCACGAAGCGAATCCATCCATATAGTTGTATACTGTTTTATAAAATCATGGCTGAGCAGCTCTCTGGACATCAGAGCTATATCGTATGCTGTTGTAAGATGTGTATCTGTGGTATCATCAAGCCCCGTACAATTATCAAAACGGGTATTTGTCATACCTAACTGCTGTGCTTTTTTATTCATATCATCCGTAAAGGCCTGTTCACTGCCGCTTACATATTCTCCGAGAAGTGTACAAGCATCATTTGCACTGTAAACGCAAGTAGCCTTCAGCAGTTCTTCGACGCTCATCACTTCGCCCGGTTCAAGCCAGATCTGAGAACCGCCCTTTGATGCTGCGTTAGAGGAGCACGAAACCTCATCCGACAGCTTTATTCTGCCCGAATCTACAGCTTCACAAACAAGAAGAATGGACATTATTTTGGTAACAGATGCAGGATAGAGTTTTTCATTTTCATTCTCAGCATAAAGAATCTTGCCTGTTGACTTTTCCATCAGAACTACAGCTTTTGCATAGGTCATCAGCTGTGCATCAACAGCTGCAGCGGCATCGACAGTTTCTGCAGGAATTTTACTGTTTTCGGAATATTCCAGTTCGTCATCGACGGAAAAAGGAACAGCAAATACACATATACTCATCACCATACTCAGGCATACTGTTGCTATTACAGTTATATACTTCTTCATTATAACACACCTTCCAAAAATTTGAATGCTTGTTCTCATTTAAATTTATGTTCTGACATGCTATAATATACTTGCTTTTTTAACAATTGACTAATATAATATTATGTTAGGATGTGATACTAAATGAAAGCAGCAATTTACACCTTAGGATGCAAGGTCAATCAGTATGAATCTCAGGAAATGACTGAAATGCTGACAAAGAACGGCTACCTTGTTGTGGATACGAAAGAAGACGCCGATGTTTACATAGTAAATTCATGCACCGTTACGGCGGAAAGCAACCGAAAAACAAGACAGGCAGTAAGAAAATTTAAATCGTCTCACCCGAACGCAGTTGTCGTTATGACAGGCTGTGTTCCCCAGGCTTTTCCCGAAGAGGCACTTGCTGTAAATGAAGCTGATATTATTCTCGGAAATAAAAATAACAGTCAGCTTATTTCATCATTGAATAAGTGGTTCAAAGAACATCAGTACATAAGAAACATTACTCAGCACAAAAATGATGAAAAATATGAGGGCATTATAATAACCGAATTTTCGGGACACACCAGAGCATTCATGAAGATACAGGACGGTTGTAACCGTTTCTGTTCATATTGTGCAATACCGTACGCCAGAGGAAGATCAAGATCAAAATCAATTGAAGATATAAAAACCGAATTAAAGTCTCTCGCTGACAACGGTTTTAAAGAAGTTGTTTTTGTGGGAATAAATCTTTCTGCATACGGCAGAGATATAGGTCTGTCACTGACAGATGCTGTAAATTCGGCACAGAATACAGACGGAATCGAAAGAATACGTTTAGGCTCGCTTGAACCTGACCATATCAGCGATGAAATGATAGAATCATTTTCCGCCTGCTCAAAATTCTGTCCTCAGTTCCATATCTCACTGCAAAGCGGATGTGATGCGGTGCTTAAACGCATGAACAGACATTACAATACAGATGAATACACGGCACTTGTAAACAAGCTCAGAAGCACATTCAATGATGCTTCCGTAACAACAGACATCATAACAGGTTTCCCCGGGGAAACACAGGAGGAATTTGAAGAAACCGTTAAATTTGCAAAAAAGATCAAATTTGAAAAGGTTCATGTTTTCCCCTATTCGATCAGAGAAGGTACAAGAGCTGCAAAAATGGACGGACAGCTTAATAACGCCGTAAAAAGCGAAAGAGCAGCAAAACTGTCTGCCGTCTGTGAAGACATAAGAAAAACTGCATTTGCCGAGTCCGAGGGAAAGATTTTTTCTGTACTGTTTGAGGCTCCGAAGAACGGTATGCAATGCGGATATACAAAAAATTACACACCTGTTTTGGTAAAAAGCGATAAAGAACTTACGGGTCAGATAATAAATGTAAAAATAACAAGCTGTTCGGATGAACACTGCATAGGTGAGCTTGTCTGATTTGTTGCAAAATCTTTACTTATTCTTTGATTTCACAACGCCTTAATTTAACATAAAAACAGTACAATCTACCCACAGAAAGGAATGTGGATAGATTATGAATTTCTTATTTACATTGAATGAATCATATTTAGAGCCTCTTTGCGTATTGATACATTCAATAAACAAGAACTCTTATGAACAGAACTGCTATTACATAGCCTACAGCCGTCTTAATGAGGACGATAAACTAAAAATCAGCGAATGCATTTCAGACACGAATCACCATTTGCATTTCATCAGGATCACAGACGAGCTGTTTGACGGCCTGCCGCTTCTTAAACACATTACAAAAGAAGCATATTACAGACTTTTATGTATGGACTATCTGCCTAAAGATATAAAAAGGGTGCTTTATCTCGATCCCGACACGGTGGTTATCAATGACATAAGCAAATTTTATTACTGTGACATTGACAGATATTATTTATCAGCATCAACACACGTTAATTCATTTATGCATTGGTTCAATTCAATGCGTTTGAGGCTTCCTGCCGCCTACCCCTTTGTAAATTCAGGCGTTATGCTTATCAATCTTGAATTTCTGAGAGAAAAATACACGGGTAAAGAAATTTTTGATTTTATTAAAAACACAAAACTGAAATTGGAATTCGGCGACCAGGATATTATAAATGCATTATTCTATAACAGAATCAAGCTGTGCGATTCAAATATAATCAATCTTGATTTAAAGACATATAAACGAAAAAAACTTAATATTGATTGGGTCAGAAAGAACACAGTGCTGATACATTACGACGGCAAGGACAAGCCATGGCATGAAGGCTGTCAGAATCCACTGAAGGTCTTTTATGAGGAACTGAGAGATGATAAAGAAAATTTTACGGTTCGTTAAAGACAACAAGCTTTTATTCCCAATCATATTATTATCGGGCTTTATTTCAGCATTAATTCTGTTTTACATAAATTACGGGACAGAGCTATATTCCGTAATTTTAAATAAAGAGAATCTTAAAGAATGGCTGAACGGCTTCGGAGTATGGGGCAAAGTCATATTCGTTCTTATAAGGGCATTGCAGACAATTGTTAAGTTCATTCCGTCAGAACCGCTTGAAATTGCATCAGGCTACGTTTTCGGAACATTCGGCGGCTGTTTGCTGTGCCTTTTGGGAACTGAGATAGGCTCAATCATTATCATTCTTCTGACAAAATATATCGGTGCTCGGTTTATTAACGCAATCCTCACAGAAAAACAGATTCTGACAGCTAAGAAGTACATAAACAAAATTAATGTTAACACATCTTTGTTTCTGCTTTATCTTATACCCGGCACACCAAAAGATCTATTGACTTATTTTCAGTTTATGCTTCCTGTTTCAACGCCGAAATTCATCTTTTTAACTACTGTTGCGAGAATCCCGTCAATTATAACATCTACATGGTGCGGTGCGGAAATAGGCAACAGCAATTTTCTGTATTCAATTATCATTTTTGTTGCTACAGGTATACTCGGAATCGGCAGCACGGCAGTATATACAAGATATTTAAAGAATAAAGAGAAAAAGTCTTAACTAATTCTTTACTTTTGATTGTCTTTTTCTTGATTCGTATATGATTTAATAACAGTGGGACTGTTATTCGTAAAAGGGAGTAAAAGATATGTATAACGTACTGGTATGTGACGATGACAACGCAATCCTTGAATCAATCGAAATTTATTTAAAATCAGAAGGCTACAATGTCATTACTGCTGTTGACGGAGTTGACGCACTGGAAAAAGTTAAAAATATCGAGATTCACTGCATGGTTCTCGATATCATGATGCCGAAAATGGACGGTCTTAAAGCAACTATCCGTATAAGAGAAAAATACAATTTTCCCATTATACTCCTTTCAGCTAAAAGCGAAGACACCGACAAGATCACGGGCTTAGGCTTCGGTGCTGATGATTATGTAACAAAGCCGTTCAATCCGCTGGAGCTTGTGGCACGTGTCAAATCGCAGATAAGGCGTTACAGCACTCTCGGAAGTATGCAGAAAAGTGAAAACACACTTATCACAGGCGGTCTTACTCTCAATTCAGACAGCAAGGAAGTACTTGTTGACGGCGAAGCTGTCAAGCTTACCGCAAGAGAATACAGTATACTTGAGTACCTTATGCAGAACATGGGAAGAGTTTTATCGAGCACTCAGATTTACGAAGCTGTATGGAATGAGCCGGCTTTCCATACAGAAAAAACAGTCACCGTACATATAAGAAACATAAGAGAGAAAATCGAGATCAACCCGAAAGATCCGAAATACTTAAAGGTGGTGTGGGGACTTGGATACAAGGTCGAAAAAATTTAAATACACATTATTTGCGAAACTTTTGTGTCTTGCATTATCGGCAATCTGTTTCTTTACAGCTGTAAGCAGTGCATTTACTTTTCTTCATTCAGGTATGCTTTTCGGTTTTGAAAAATACCTGAGCGGTAATCAGATTTCATTTTATTCATGCGACGATTTCAACTATCACATTTCTAATGATATTCATACAATCTGTCAATTGGGCTCTGTAGATACAGCTTCACTTGATGAACAGCTATCGGCTCAGGCTGAAGAAAAGGTTGCAGAAGCCATGAACAGCTACCTTGACCAGAAATCCTACATTATTCAGTCAGAGCTTGAATATGCCGTCAACAATTATGATGATTCATATTTCAATTATGAATATTCAGCCGATCTGGTCTCAATACCCGAAACAACAACCTCATCGAGTGTATCAACAACAGCAACATGGGAATATGTGACAGGATATGATAATGAGGTCACACCCGAAGCTGAGGAAGTTTTACCAAGAAATATTGAAGCTGCACAAAAAATACTCGAATCTTCATCGGGAAGAGATTTTCTTAATTATGAAGCCTTGGTCAGAGACGATGCCTTTGACACTGAGTATAGTTTTTCATGCGAAGTTACTTTTTCCGATGCAAATAATAACTACTCAACTACAACATGCACTTTTCATGTAGACAATATGCTCTTCTCGGAAACTCAGATAAAGAAAGAATTCTATACTCAATATAACGAGTGGGCAAAGGAGTACATATCAAGCTATAGCAACTATTTTTACGACTATGAATATTATCTTCAGGAGCTTAACACTCTGCATTATTACACAGTCAGCAAGGAAGGAACAGTATATACCAATCTTAAAGAAAAACCTGATGCAGATGATGTAAAAAGCTATAATGTTTATGCAATTGTTAACACGGAAAATATCGAATTTAAGGGCATTGAAAATGAAGACAGAGCAGAAGCTGTAGAAGATTGGCTCAAATCATGCACAAGCAAAGAGTTATATATTTTCCTTGAATACGGTCTGTCAGCAACAATTGAAAGCGATGTATACAGTGATATGTATAGTGCGTACGTAACATACAGTCAATATGAGGCATCGACACTTATTACTGTATGTGTAATTACCGTAATTCTCGCTATTGTTTTCCTTATTGCTTTTCTCTTATTATGCGGACATACAAATGACTTCGGGGATATAAAAACAGCATTTATTGATAAATTACCCACAGATATTCACTTCTTGCTTACCTGTGGTCTCCTCGTACTTGCAGCCGGTCTTTTATTCGGAATACTCGACGTTACGGTATGGAACTACTACAATGCATATATATACTACCAATATATCAACGCAATTACAGCGGCTTTAGTGACTATCTGTTGGTTACTGCTGAGCGAATGGCTGGCATCAACGTTAAGAATCAAGAAAAGCGGTCAATCATTCTTTAAAAGCACCTTAATTGCAAAACTACTTAAATGGATCGGCAAGGGATCAAGAAAACTGAACATAAAAATCAAAAAAGTGTTTTCATATAAACCGCAGAAAATGCAAAAACAGACAATAATGCTCATTATCGGATATGTAGTTGTAAATCTGATCATTCTGATATTTGCATCAATTGCCGCATTTGCAATCTATGAAGGTCTCTTATGTTTGATATGCATAGGTGTATTCATTACGTTCAACGCACTTGTTGCTATTTTCTTCATGAAATACATAAGAATGTTTGACGATATAATCACGGCCTCATGTGAGAACAAAAACGTCGTTTTCGGCAATGAAAAAGTGCCTGAAGAGTTAAGACTTCTTTCTGAGAATCTTTCCAACTCAAATCAACAGCTTGAGGAAGCGATTGCTCAGGCTATAAAAGAAGAGCAGATGAAGACGGAGCTTATAACAAATGTTTCGCATGACTTAAAAACTCCCCTGACATCTCTTATAACTTACTCTGATCTTCTGAGCAAATGCAATATCACAGATGAGAATGCAATCAAGTACACAGATGTTATTCATAAGCAGTCCATCAAGCTGAAACGCCTCATTGAGGACCTTATTGAAGCATCAAAGGTATCAACGGGCAATGTTACTCTCAATAAATCAGTACTCAATCTCTCAGAACTTGCTGTTCAGGCGATAGTTGAATTTGCCCCCGAAGCTGAGAAAAACGGAAATGAGATAAAATTTGACGAGCCCGAATATCCGCCGAAGGTTTATGCAGACGGTTCAAAAACATATCGCATAATCTCAAATCTGCTGAATAACGCAAAGAAGTATTCGGCACCGTATACAAGAATCTATGTTTCTGTTTACAGCGACGGAATAAGCGGTTATTTTGAAATTAAAAATATCTCTGCCGAACCGCTGAATATTTCACCTGAGGAGCTTACAGAAAGATTTGTCCGTGGTGACAAATCAAGATCAAAAGAAGGCAACGGACTGGGACTTTCAATTGCAAAAGATCTTTGTACGATACAAGACGGTGAGTTAAAGCTCATAATAGACGGAGATCTGTTCAAGGCGATAGTAAAACTACCCTGCAAGAACGACGAACCCGTTAAAACAGAAGATACAGTAGTTACCGTAGAACCCGAATAAGCAAAAAAAATGACCGTATGACTCAGCATCATACGGTCTATCTTTTATTTCAAATCATTGATAATCATTTTGGCTATCTTATAAACATCTCCGCATCCGAGCGTTATAACAAGATCGCCGTCTTCGGCAATATCTTCGACTCTCTTTGCAACCTCTTCAAAAGTCGGATACCATTCACTGTCGGGTATCTTAGCCGCCAGATCAGAAGAATAAATATTATAAGTATTCTTTTCTCTTGAGCCCATGATTTCAGTCATAACAACCTTATCGGCAATACTGAGCACCTTAGCAAAATCATCAAGAAGCATCGCGGTACGTGAATAGGTAAAGGGCTGAAAAACAGCAATTACCTTCTTAAAATTCATCTGCTTTGCAGCTTCAAGAGTAACTTTCAGTTCGGCAGGATGATGTGCATAGTCATCTACTATCGTAATACCTTTATATTCACCGAGTTTTTCAAAACGTCTGCCTGCTCCGCCGAAATCATGCAGCAGATCAATTGCCTTCACAGGCTCAACGCCTGCATATACGGCGGATGCGATAGCTGCAAGAGCGTTATAAATATTATGTTTGCCGGGAACAGAAAGAACTGCTCTGCCCTGTTTCTGACCTTTAAAATAAACATCAAATTCAGAATAGGCACCGTTATCTCTACCGAAATTGTCTGCATACCAGTCATTGGACTTGTCAAGACCAAAGGTAATGTATTCCTTTCCGTCAGTTTCAGCAATGACTTTCAGCGTATTTTCATCATCACCGTTATAAATTACGGTTTTTGCCATTGAGGCAAATTCAACAAAAGAATGTCTCAGATTATCCATCGTCTTAAAAAATTCAAGATGATCTGCATCAACATTAAGAATAACACTGCACTCAGGGCTGAGCTCAAGAAATGTATTGGAATACTCACATGCTTCACAAACAAAAATATCGGAATTGCCTGTAATTCCGTTAGTTCCTGTCATGGGGAGCTTTCCGCCGATTACCGCAGAGGGATCAACACCGGCATTTATAAGCACCTGGGTCAGCATTGACGTAACAGTAGTCTTGCCGTGTGTTCCGCTGATACCGATACAATTTCCGAACTTTCTTGAAACAGCACCGAGCAACTTGGAACGCTCAAAAGTAGGAATACCGCTGTTCATTGCAGCAATCAGCTCGGGATTATCCTTCTGGATCGCCGCAGTATAAATAATCATCTCAGCTCCCTCTATATTTTCGGCTTTCTGACCGAGAACAACAGGAATCCCAAGCGATTTTATCCTGTTAAGGGTGTCTGTTTCATTATTATCAGAGCCTGAAAGCTCATAACCTTTGGAATGCAGTATCTCTGCAAGCGGACACATGCCAGAGCCGCCGATACCAATAAAGTGGATACGTTTTACTTTATCCAGATATTTATCTGCTTCAAACAAATCAAATTCATCTCCGTTGTTATTCAATGGGAATCTCAAGAGGCTGGCGTTTCTGGAATATCGTCACGCAGTCAAAGCCTGCCTCCTTTGCAGCAGACAATGCGTCCTTGATACCGACGCCGATATCCTTAGCAAAATGAGCGTCAGAGCCGACAGATACCATTTTGCCGCCGAGTTCCTTAAATCTTTTTACTGTACCTACCTCAGGTGCAAGTCTGTCTATAGGCTGTCTGAGTCCGCCCGTATTGATCTCAAGAGCAATATTTTTTTCAGCGGTCAGCTTGAGTATTTCATCAACCTGAGGCTTATATTCATCAATATCAACACGTATATTGTTTCTTGAGAAAAGATAACGGAAAGGATATGTAAGATGAGCAAGAATATCAAAATTACCCCATTCAAGCATAGTCAGAATCTCATCGAAATATTCTCTAAGTTCAGCCTTTACATCAATTTTAGAAAAATCCTCAATAAAATAAAAATCTTTTTTATTTCTGAGGTTATGTACAGATCCGATAACTATATCAAATTTCTGGGAAGCAAGTATCTTTTCCGCTGTGGGAATATCATAAGCAGGCTGTCCGAGTTCAATTCCGTTAAGCACAAGCAACTTACCCATAAACGCACTTTTTGCTTTTGCGATCTCAAAATATGCCTGTCTGACACTTCTTTCTGCACTGTCATCAAACGCATCAACTTCACAATGATCGGTAAATGCAATTGCCCTTAATCCTTTGTTACATGCAGCCTCGCACATATATACAGGTGAATGATTTCCGTCAAAAGAATTATCTGTATGATTGTGCGTATCAACAATTGTTTTAAATTCCATAAATATCACCGTATAAAATTTTTGCTTATATATGTTATCACAATTTAAAGATCTTTACAATATTTTATCAAAAAAATATTGAAAAATTTGGTCATAGCAGTTAGAATATATATAAGGATGGTGCAAATATGAAAATTTCTCTCAAAGCAGCTGCTAAAGTCAACCTTATTCTTGATCTTACTGCAATACTCGAAAACGGTTATCACAGCATCTATACAGTTATGCAATCCGTAGGAATTTATGATAATGTTTCAGTGGAATTGAACGACTCGGGCATTATAACACTTTCCTGTCAGGACAAGACCGTGCCTGCAGACAGCAAAAATACAGCTTATAAAGCGGCACAGTTCTTTTTTGAGAACATTAATGATACTGTTCACGGTGCCCATATACATATAGAAAAGATCATACCGTCACAGGCAGGTATGGCAGGCGGCAGTGCAGATGCTGCAGCAGTTATAGTTGCTCTTGACAAGCTTCTGAACACAGAGTTGTCCCCGGATGATTTATATAAGATAGGGGAAAAGGTCGGTGCTGATGTTCCCTTCTGCATAGCAGGAGGCACAAGACTTTGTCTTAATAAAGGTGAAGTCATGGCAAAGCTTCCCGATATTCCCGAATGTTATATTGTCGTCGTAAAGCCCAGCCAGGGCGTTTCTACAAAGGATGCTTATACAAATTACGATACTGCTGATTGGATCAGACACCCGGATAATGAAGGATTTCTTTTCGCCGCAACACAAAAAGACCTCAAAAGTATGTGCAATAAGGCTGCAAATGTTTTTGAACAGGTCGTTGAAGTCGGTGACAGAGTTAAAATTAAGGCAATAATGCGTAATCACAACGCAAAACTTGCAATGATGACAGGCAGCGGTGCGGCAATATTCGGTGTATTTGAAGATCAAAAAGATGCTTCAGAGTGTGCCGAAGAGCTGAGAGACAAATTTACGCAAGTTTTTGAAACTGTCCCCGTAAAACAAAGCATTGAAATAGTATAAATCTGCATAAATATGGAAAAAACCGTCTATCATTAATTTGACAGACGGTTTTCTTATTTTCAGAAAGGACATAAAAATGGATAAACTTAAATTCAGAAATCTTACAATTGCAGTATCAATAAGTCTTGCTTTTTTGTTACTCTACAACATCTCATCATTCTCTTATTCCTGTCAGACCATTCGAAACGATGTAATAAGACTTCATATTCTTGCAAATTCGGATTCTAAAGAAGATCAAGAATTAAAACTAAAGGTACGAGATGCTGTTCTTGAGCAATGCCCTGCAATTTTTGACGGAACAGTATCTCCGCAGAACGCTAAGGAAAAGATCGAACCTGAAATAAATAATATAAAAAAAACTGCAGAAAGTATAATCTCTGAATACGGATATTCCTATAATACAGAAGTATATCTTGAAGAAGAGTATTTTACGACCAGAATATACGATGATGTAACAATGCCGGCAGGTAAATATCTTGCACTGAAAATAATTATAGGTAACGGCAACGGCAAAAACTGGTGGTGCGTCATGTTTCCGACTCTTTGCTTGCCCGCCGCCGAGGATAATTCAATAGATTCAGTCTTTAACAACACTCAACAGGACATTGTAATAAACACTGAAAAATATGAAGTCAGGTTTAAAATCATGGAATATATTGAAGCGATCAAAAACAGAATAACCAATCAATAATTGCATATACTAACCGGATATGCAATGTATAAAAACAAAATAGTTTTGAACAGTAAAGTTTTTAAGCTTTACGATTTATACACAAAATCCATGCGTTTTACACATTTTCGGCAATGTTTTAAACATTTTAAACAGAGTTTTGAACACCGTAAAGGAATTTTTATTTACAGAGTAAATATACATTTTTTTGTGTAATGCAATTTAACTTTACAGTGATTTTCACACAAAGAAAGAGGTGTAAAGCTTTTAAACATTACACCTCTTAATTTATTGCTATTTTATCTGAGTTATCTTATCACCCTTCACAAGAAACACTCGCTTAGCATGTTCGGCAAAGAAACCGTCATTTGCGATAGAATCGGTATAAAAGTCATCTATCTGAACATCATCACCGAACTCTTCCTTAAGTGCAGTTATCTTGTTCTGACGCATACACATACGTGTTATCTCCCCTGTTTCATTATCAACGGTGGAGCATACATAGTATCTGATATTAAGTCGTTTTGCAATCTCCTTAATAGTAAGCTCGGGTGACGCTGTCAGAATCACGTCATCATCTTTTCTCACTTCACTATAGAAATTTTTGATTTTATGCATATGCTCGTCCCAGAATTTTACCGTGAATTCCTCCCAATTATCATAGTCACAGTAACATTTCTTTATGACAGGAGCATAATCACTTATCATCTGCTCAACCGTCAGTTTTCCGAGCTTATACTTCGCAAATGCAAAAATCACTCTTGGCATGTAACGGACAAAAGAAGGATTGACTCTTATGTAGCTTATAAAAAAATCCCACACACTTTCGCCGTCATAGATCGTATTGTCAAAATCATAAATATTCATACTTGGAATTATATACTATATTTTTTCAAATTTCAACCTAATAATTTCGATATTATTGTTGAAATATTAATTATCATGTAGTATAATTTCTTCAAATAATTTTTGAGGTGATCTTATGCTGAATGAACCGCAGATCGAAAAACTGCTTGACAAAATAAAGCGTTTTCAGGAAACTCTCGAGCCGATGATATTCAATACTCATGCAACTATTGATTTTTCACAGTTCGTTACAAAAGAAAGACTTCACGAAATTCCGGATGACAGCAAGTTTGCTCCCATAGAAAGAGGTTCTACCTGGTACGGTAAAGATGCTTACAGCTGGTACAAAGCTTCCTATACAGTACCCGAAGAGCTCGCAGGAAAAGATCTTTTTATAAAGCCTCATATGGGCGGTTATGAAGCTCTCCTTTTCGTAAACGGAAGAACAATGGGTACTTTCGCAACAAAGATCGTTTATACAGGTCACGGAAACCATTACTGTGACATGATAAAGAAAAATGCTGCTGCAAATGAAAACCTTAATATCGTTATCGAGTATTACGGCGGACATGATTATCCCGGATGTCATCCTTATGACGATGCATGCATCAAGGATTACAACTTCATTTATAACGGTGCTGACATCTGCACAAAGAATTTTGAGATACAGGAATTCTACTTTGATCTTATGACTGTATGGCAGCTTGCAACTGCTCTTGAAAAAGACAGCTTTATGCGTGGCTGTGCTGTAAACGCACTTTACGAAGTACATAAGAATGTTTATTATTCTGTTGAAGATACCGACTATGACACATTCATGGACGGCATCAGAAAAGCTGTTCCCGCACTCAAGGAGGTACTTTCCAAAAAATCTGCCGATTCTGCTCCTTTTGCAGGTCTTATCGGTCATTCACACATGGACACAGCATGGCTCTGGCATGTTGGTGAAACAGAAAAAAAGGTTACAAGAACTTATGCAAATGCACTCAGCCTAATGGAGCAGTATCCCGAATACAACTTTATTCAGAGCTCTGCATGTCACAGCAACATGATAAGAAAAAATTATCCCGAGCTGTTTGAAAGAATCGCTGAAAAAGTACATGAAGGCAGATATGAGCCCAACGGCGGTGTTTGGGTAGAATGCGACTGTAACATAACTTCCGGTGAATCCATGATCCGTCAGTTCCTTTGGGGGCAGAGATTTACAAGAAAGTATTTTGACTACACATCTGACTGCTTCTGGCTTCCCGATACATTCGGCTATTCGGCTGCAATTCCTCAGATCATGAAGGGCTGCGGCGTTGATTACTTCCTTACTACTAAGCTTTCATGGAATGATACAAATACCTTCCCCTATGATACATTCAATTGGGTAGGTCTTGACGGTACATCTGTGTTCACTCATTTTAACAGGACACACATATATCCCGATGCTGCATCTGTAATCAGAGAGACAAAAGACTACCTCAAACAGAAGAGTGTTTCCAACAAGCGACTTATATCCTACGGCTTCGGTGACGGCGGCGGCGGACCTCAGTATGAAATGGTTGAGCTTTCAAGAAGAATCCGGGATCTTGACGGTGTAGGCAAATCAAAGCATATGTCCGTAAGCGAATTTATGAAAGACCTTGAAGCTACCGCAGTTAACCCGAATACGTACAAGGGTGAGCTTTATCTTGAGCTTCACAGAGGTACGCTTACGAATCAGCACACGATCAAGAGAAACAACAGAAAATCCGAGCTTGCACTCAGAGATCTTGAGATACTTACTGTAAACGAAGCTAAAAAGGCAGGCAAAGCGGCTTCAAGCGAAAATATCGCTCCTCTTTATGAGACATTGCTTCTTAATCAGTTCCATGATATTCTTCCCGGCACATGTTTGAACAGGGCTCACGTTGAAAGCCGTGCAGAAACAACTGCTCTCATAAAGTCTGCAAACGAGCAGATCTCTGCAATTATAAATTCTGACACAAATGACTCGGTAACATTCATAAATACACTTTCATTTGACAGAAATGATGCAGTATTCATGGATTATGAGGGCTACATAATTGATGCAGATTGCAAACAGCAGATATACACAAATATTGACGGCAAGGAAACACTTATCGTAAGCGGTATTACAGTTCCTGCAATGTCTTCAGTAACTCTCAAGCTCAAAAAGGGTATGACTGAAAGCAATTCTGTATTTACAGTAAACGGCAACTGCCTCGAAACACCTTTTGCTTCTGTCAAGTTTGCCGAAAACGGAACTATCAGTTCATTTGTTGACAAAACCGCAAACAGAGAAATCAAAGGTAACGGTTACAATCTTAATACATTCATTATGGCAGAAGATCTCCCCTCTTCATGGGACAACTGGGATATTGATGCTGATGTTCAGTGTAAATTCAAGGATGCTTCCGCTCTCCTTTCAAGAGAAGTTGTTTCCGCAGGTGAAGTTGCATATATTGTTCGTTCCGAATACAAGATATCAGGCAAATCAACCGTTAAGCAGGACATGATCTTCTTTGCAGATTCCGCTGAAGTCAGATTTGATACAGTTATGGATTGGCAGGACGACCACAGACTCCTCAAAACTGCATTTGATACAAATATCGTTGAAGATTTTGCAAGACATGAAATTCAGTTCGGTTTTGTAAAGAGACCCACTACACGCAACGATTCGATTGAGCAGGCAAAATTTGAGGTAGTCAACCATAAGTACACTGACCTTTCTGAAACAAGATTCGGTGCAGCACTTCTTAATGATTGCAAGTACGGTATCACTGTCGAAGACGGAAACATGAGACTTTCTCTCCACAAGGGCGGCAACCATCCCGATTATATGGGCGATCATGACGGTCTTCACAAGTGTACATATTCATTCCTTCCTCACAACGGCGGATTCAGTGCTGAAAATGTTATCAGACCTTCATACATGCTTAACATTCCCGTTATTACAGCTAAGGGCGACTACAAAGCCGATTCTCTCGTAAGCGTTGATGCCGCAAACATCTTTGTTGAAGCAGTCAAGCCCTGCGAAGATGCTGAAAATGCTTATATTGTGCGTCTTTACGAAGCAGAAGGTACAAGAACAAATGCTGTTCTCTCCTTCCCCGGTGCAAAGAAATGCGAAATTACAAACATGCTTGAAGAAACACTTGAAAAACTCAATGACATGAATGTTTCTTTCAGACCTTTTGAGATCAAAACTGTTAAAGTTTACTACTGATAACAGGTGAAAAGTATGAAATTGCTCGAAGTTGCTACTGAGATAGATCTTACAGATATTGATATTTCAAATATCAGTGAAAATATAAGCAATGCAGGTGCGATATTTGAAGCCGTTAAAAACAAAATCGCAGAACTTATTGCTGATACAGGTATAAATTTTGTTTGTGCAATCGTACTTTTACTCGTGGGCTGGAAAGTTGTCAATATCTTTTCTGCAAAGATCAAAGAAGGAAAAATATTAAACAAGCTTGAACCCACCACGAGATCATTTTTCAGAAGTTTCTCCACAATATTTCTAAAAATACTTTTGGTTATTACAGTGCTGGCAATCATCGGCGTCCCGATGACGTCGATGGTTACAATACTAAGCTCATGTGCAATAGCAATAGGTCTTGCACTTCAGAACAGTCTATCCAACATTGCAGGCGGATTTATAATCACCGCATTTAAACCCTTTGTTGTCGGTGATTACATAAAATTCGGTGAATACGAAGGAACGGTAAAGTCAATAAATATTTTTTATACAAAAATAACGACTTTTGATAATAAAATGGTTATCATACCGAACGGTAATATTTCTTCAGATTCACTGACAGACTACAGCACATACAGCACAAGGCGTGTTGATATAAACATAACTGCCGCCTACTCAGAGGATTCAGACAAGGTAAAACAGGCTCTTCTGGATGTTGCAAAGATGAATGAAAATGTGCTTTCCGCTCCGGAACCGGTAGCTGTACTTACATCGTTTGACAACAGTGCAGTTGCATATCAGCTCAGAGTATGGTGCAAAACAGAACTGTATTCCGATGTTAAATTCAATCTGATGGAAAAAGTGAAGAAGGTATTCGACGAAAGAGATATTCAGATTCCTTTCCCGCAGATGGATGTGCATCTTACAAAAGAATAACGTTGAAGGCTGTATCCGCAAAAAAAGTTGATACAGCCTTATTTTTTTCAAAAAAAAACAAACTCTTGACTCTCAACATAATTTACGAAAGAAACCGAGAATAAGAAAAGCCCCAGTAAAAACTGCGGCTTTAATTTTGACAGATAATAAAATTTAACTATTCTTCTATCTTCAATTCATTAACAGTAACAAGACTTTTTCTTCTGACAACAAAGAAAACGGTAAGCAAAAGATACTGTGCAACTTTAAGTATCTCAGCAAAGCTTGAAAGGAATGATGTATCCCCACCCTTTATGCTGTATATTGCGTTGAGAATACCTATTGCAGTTCTCACTATCATTACAAACATTGTAAAAAGTGCAAAACTGTTGATCGAATTTGTTTTGGGTGTTGTTTTGTGAATATTCCACATATAAAATATATATGGCATGGAAACAGACACAAGCTGAACGGCAATTACAACAACAGCTGTTATAATTTTCAGATTACCTGCTGCAGCAACCTCCTGAGGTGTCAGACTTTCGGCGTTCTTGTAAACTGAAAGCATCATGTAAAGCATAAAAGCAACGATCTCCAGAACAATACTCAGAACGATACTCAGAATTGAAAATATCATCATGTTTTTGCCGAAATAATAATTCTCATTTGCTTCACTGAGTTTACATGATTTATTAACTGAAGAAAAGCCCTTGACTGTCATCACATATGCAAATATCATGAATGCAACAGACAAAATCTGAAAAATCATCTGAACAATATCATTGATCGAGCTTACGGCAGATGTTATATATGCCAATGCTGATGCAACAGCAAGACCGACTGATGCAGAAACAAAAATTGATGCCGCCTTAAATTCTATCTGTTTTACAAGTTCTTCTTTTTTCATATACATTCCCCCTTATAAAGCTTCTGAATATGCATCTTTTGTGATCCTTATCATCTCATCCATTTTTTCTTCCATATCGGCAACAAGCTTGAACTGAGTACGGCATCTGTCAAGATTATGCTCAGGATATGAAGTACCGAAATAAACATCACCGTCAATATAGTCGGTAAGGAATCGCATACCGCACTCAAGAGTAAGAAGCTTTGCTGAGAACGGAAGATATTCAATCTCCTTTTCATTAAGACTCTTACCTGCAGTACTCAAATAACCACGGACATATTTTTCATAAAGATTCAGATCCGTTGAGACCTTTGAAAGATCCTTTTCATCCTCGGCAGCGGTGCTTGCACCGAATCGGATGGCATCACCGAAATCATAAAGGGAAGATCCCGGCATAACGGTATCAAGATCCACAACACAAACGGGATTTTTTGTTTCACTGTCAAACATAATATTGTTAAGCTTGGTATCATTGTGAGTAACTCTTACGGGAATCTCACCTTTTTCAATAAGATCTACTACAGTTTTAGTATCAGCTTCCCTTTCCTTCGCAAAATCAAGTTCTGCACGCACATTACATACTCTGCCCGACATATTTTTCTCTTCGGAAGCCAGCAGATTAAGAAATCTTTTATATGTATGGTGAAAATCAGGAATAGTTTCATGAAGAGTATCGATCGGAAAGTCTGCAAGCTGAGATTGGAATTTACCGAAGGAAGCACCTGCTCTGAAAAACAGTTCGTCATTCTCAATACTGTTATACGAGAACGCATTGTCAACGAAATTATACATTCTCCAGCACTTACCGTTTACATCAAAAAAGCAATTTTCACCGTCAACCGTGGGATAAACAGTAAGAGTTTCCCTGTCAGGATCGCCGCCCTCTTCAATTATCTTCTCTTTAAGGAAGGATGTAACACGCATTACATTATCCATGAGTTCTACGGGCATTTTAAAAACATCAGTATTTATCTGCTGTAAAAGCCATTTTACTTTTTCGTTACTCTTTTTAAATTCGATAACATAAGTACGGTTAATATGACCGTTATGTATCATTTTCCAGTTCTCAAGTCCTTCGATACCGAATGCTGAGAGTATATCATTTATAGTTTCAGGGAGTTTATCCTCAATAATAGCCATATATATAAGTTCCTTTCATTCAAAAATGATAAATTACGCTTGTAATTATATACTTTTTTTTTAATTTAGTCAACAATTTATTGTTAATACTCTTTACAGGTGAAAAAAAATATTGTAGAATATATTAGAATACAAACGGAGGTACTTAAAATTATGGATAAGAAATACAACCGCATACTTTTAAAGCTCAGCGGTGAAGTTCTCGCAGGCGATAACAAGACCGGTATTGATTTTGATACTGTTGCAAGCGTTTGCAATGTTATCAAAAAATGCTCTGAGATCGGAACGGAAATAGGTATCGTAGTCGGCGGCGGAAACTTCTGGAGAGGTCGTTCCAGCGGTAATATGGACAGAACAAGAGCAGATCATATAGGTATGCTCGCAACCACAATGAACGCTCTCGCTATTGCGGACACTCTCGAACAGATGGATGTTCCCGTAAGAGTTCAGACCGCAATCGAAATGCGTCAGATCGCAGAGCCGTACATCAGAAACAAGGCAATCCGCCACTTTGAAAAAGGAAGAGTTGTAATTTTCGGTTGCGGTACAGGTTCTCCCTTCTTCAGCACTGATACAGCAGCTTCATTAAGAGCCGCTGAGATCAAAGCAGATGTTATGCTCAAGGCAACAAATGTTGACGGTGTTTACGACAAAGATCCCAACAAGTTTGACGATGCCGTAAAATTTGATACTCTTACCCACGCACAGGTCGTCGAGAAAGGCTACGGCGTTATGGACAGCACGGCAGCTGCACTCTGCAAGGACAACAATATTCCCATCCTTGTTTTCAATCTTCAGGATCCCGAAAATGTTTTGAGAGCTGTTTGCGGAGAAAATATCGGCACACTTGTTATTGACTGATAAACAAATTTGTTATAAAATAATTACATAAAATCAAAATCAGGAGGCATTACAATGGAACTCAAAGAACTTTATGAAAAAACAAAAGAACGCATGAATAAAACTATAAACGCTCTTCATTCCGAATATGATTCAATAAGAGCAGGCAGAGCAAGTGCAAAGGTCCTTGATAAGATCCAGGCTGACTATTACGGCACACCCACACCCATTGCTCAGATGGCAAGCATTTCTAACGCAGACGCAAGAACTCTTGTTATCCAGCCTTGGGACAAATCAGCTCTTACACTCATCTGCAAGGCTATCCAGACGTCTGATCTCGGCATAAACCCTCAGAATGACGGAACTGTTATCAGACTTAACTTCCCGCCTCTCACTGAGGAAAGAAGAAAACAGCTTTCAAAGGATGTTTCTAAGACAGCAGAAGATTCAAAGGTTGCGATCCGTCAGATCAGAAGAGATTCTATCGACAAGGTCAAAGCTATGAAGAAAGCAAGCGAGATCACAGAAGACGATCAGAAGCAGGCTGAAGACAAGATCCAGAAGATCACAGACGAATACATCAAGAAGATCGAAGAAATCGAAAAAGCTAAGACTGCAGAACTTATGGAGATCTGATATGTCAGACAAAAAAGTATTGCCCGAATTTTCTGTTTTACCTGAGCATGTTGGCATTATCATGGACGGTAACGGCAGATGGGCTAAAAACAGAGAGCTTCCCAGAAGCGAAGGTCATAAAGCAGGTGCAAAAACTTTCCGTAAAATAGGCGAATACGCCGCTGATATAGGTATAAAATATGTTACCTTTTACGCATTCTCAACCGAAAACTGGAAACGTCCCGAAGCTGAAGTCAATGCTATCATGGACCTTTTCGGCGATTATCTCAATGAAGTGATCGAAAGAATCGGTGAAAATGAGGAAAAGGGCATAAGGCTCAAGTTCATAGGCGACAGAAACGGTATGTCTGCTGAACTTCTCAATCTTATGGACTATGCAGAAAAACTTACCGAAAAGAAGAATAAGGTAACATTAAATATTGCAATCAATTACGGCGGCAGACATGAGATCGTCAATGCCGTTAAAAACATTGCAAAAAAAGCTGCTGACGGTGAAATAGATGCTGATGATATCGATGAAAAACTCATTTCCGACTATCTCTACACCGCAGGTCAGCCCGATCCCGACCTTATTATCCGTCCCAGCGGTGAATACCGAACATCTAACTTTCTGACATGGCAAGGTGCTTATTCAGAGTTGTGGTTTTCAGACATATTATGGCCTGATTTTACAGAAGAGAATTTTAACGAAGCTCTCAGAGGCTACGAAAAAAGAAACCGCCGTTTCGGCGGAATATAAGCACTTTCAAGCGGAGTTGATCTTAACTCCGCTATAAGTGTTTTGAGAGGTAAATACAATGAAAAAACGAATAATAACCGCAATAGTCGCAATCGCAGTCATAGTAGTTCCCTGTTTTGCATTTATGCATACAATTATCTTCCCGATAATTCTGGCACTTTTTTCAGCGATCGCTGTTTATGAAATAATAAAAGCAACAGGCGGTAAGAATCATTTACTTATGTCATTGAGCTGTATTTCTGCAGCTGCAATTCCGTTCCTTGTTCATTTCAATATAGAAATTCCGCTTATGCCAGTCGCAATCATTTATGTGCTGGTATATTTCATCATAATGGTGCTCATGTACAGTAAGACCGCATTCAGCGATGTAATTACCGCACTGTTTTCAACAGTCGCAATTCCTACTTCCCTGTCTGTATTTATCAGACTGCGTGACTGTTACGTTACCGAGCCCGAATTATACACAAAAACCAACGGTGTGTATTTTATCCTTTTTGCAATGCTTTGTGCCTGGGGTACTGACTCGTTTGCACTTTTTGCAGGTAAATTATTCGGAAAACACAAGCTCTGCCCGAATATCAGTCCCAATAAAACTGTTGAAGGTGCAGTAGGCGGTATTATCGGAACTGTCATACTCAATATAATTGTTTTTCTTATTTTTGATAAATTCCTGTTCACTGTGCATACAATATTATGGTGGCAGATAATAATTATAAGTGCCGTACTTTCCGTTATCAGCATGTTCGGCGATCTTTCCGCATCTATCATAAAAAGAAACCACAATATAAAGGATTTCGGAAATCTTTTCCCCGGTCACGGCGGTGTGATGGACAGAATAGACAGTTGCGTTTTTGTCCTTGCGGCACTTTATATGATACTTTATTTTATTAACATCTGAGGCTGATGAAAATGAAGAAAATTGCTATTCTCGGTTCAACCGGTTCAATAGGAACTCAATCTATTGATGTTGCCATCAAGCATGGCTACAAAGTAACAGCTCTTACGGCTCATTCAAATTCTGATATTCTCGAAAAGCAGGCAAGACTTCTGAATCCCGAAAAGGTTGCACTTTATAATGAAAAAGAAGCGGAGAATTTACGAACAAAGCTTGCAGACACCGAAATAAAAGTACTTTCGGGTGTTGAAGGTATTTGCGAATGTGCTGCCGAAACTCAAGCAGATACTGTTATCAATGCAATCGTAGGAATGGCAGGACTTAAGCCGACACTGGCTGTAATAAATTCCGGCAAGGCACTTGCTCTTGCAAACAAGGAATCCCTTGTGGCAGGCGGTCAGTTAGTTACAAATGCAGCAAAGAAAAATAATGTACCTATACTTCCTGTTGACAGTGAGCATTCGGCTATTTTTCAGTGTCTTCAGGGAAAGCCCTCAAATAAAGCTCTGAAAAAAATCATTCTTACTGCCTCCGGCGGTCCTTTCTTCGGAAGAACAAAAAGTGAGCTTGAAAATGTCACTGCCGCAGATGCACTCAGGCATCCGAACTGGAGCATGGGAGCAAAGATCACAATAGATTCCGCAACGATGTTCAACAAAGGTCTTGAGCTTATTGAGGCTGTGTGGCTGTTTGATGTTGCCCCCGAAAAGGTAGATATAATCGTCCACAGGGAAAGTATCGTTCATTCCATGATAGAATATGACGATAATTCCGTTATCGCTCAGCTTGGACTTCCCGATATGAGGATACCTATCCAGTATGCACTGACATATCCCGAAAGATACGAATCGCCTGTGGGTGAAATTGATTTCGCATCACTTGCGACACTTTCGTTCTACAAGCCCGATTACGAAACATTCAGATGTATCGGCATCTGCAGAGATGCAATAACAAAAGGCGGACTTATGCCTGCTGCTGTCAATTCGGCAAATGAAGAAGTCAACAGGCTTTTCCGTGAGGGCAAGGTAAAATTCAACCATATCCCCGACCTTATAATTGAAGGGGCATCAAAGGCAAAAATCACAGACAGCTTTACTGTTGAAGACATCGACGACACCGATAAAACAGTCAGAGAAGCGGTGCTTTCCGCTGTATCACGAAAGGACTGAACTTTTTGAGCACACTTTTACTCGCAATAGATATATCTGCCGTATGGAGCAAGGTATGGCCGATTCTGGTCGCAATACTTTTCTTCGGTCTTATCATAGGAATACATGAGCTCGGACACTTTCTTTCCGCAAAGCTCTTTAAAGTCAAAGTTAATGAGTTTTCTCTCGGTATGGGTCCTGCCATATTCAAAAAGAAAAAAGGCGACACTCAGTATTCGCTCAGATGCTTCCCCATCGGCGGTTTTGTAAGCATGGAGGGTGAGGACGAAGAAAGTGAAGATGAAAATGCATTCTGCAAAAAAAAGTGGTGGAAAAAATTCATCATAGTTGCCGCAGGTGCAATAATGAATCTTATACTTGGTTTTATATTTGTAACTATACTTACCTGTATGGAAGATCTTATAGGCACAACTCAGATCCACAGTTTTTATGAAAACGCTGTCAGTCAGCAATCAGGACTTGAAACGGGCGATATCATAAAGGAGATCAACGGTACAAGCATTTTTTCCTCACGTGATCTCAGCTACTGTCTTGCAAGAGATGATGACGGCGTATATGAGTTCGTTGTAGAACGCAACGGTGAAAAAATAACGCTTTCCGATGTCGCTTTTGAGCGTACTGCCGATGAAGACGGCAACAATACAATAATATACGATTTTATTATAATCGGTGTTGAGAAAACACCGCTGAATGTAATATCGACTGCAGCAAAGGACACATTGTCAATAGCAAGACTTGTCTGGCTGACGCTGTTTGATCTTGTAACGGGACACTACGGAATAAACGATCTTTCCGGACCTGTCGGCACGGTCTCTATAATAGCAAACGCCACAAGCGAAGCCGTTTCAACAGGTGTCGGCTTTGATATGATAGTTTACATCATGGCTCTTATATCAATAAATGTAGGCGTGTTCAATCTGCTTCCCGTTCCTGCCCTTGACGGCGGCAGACTGTTCTTTATTCTTATCGAAGCGATAAGAAAGAAGCCTGTTCCCGCAAAATATGAAGGCTTTATACATGCCGCAGGACTTGTGCTTCTCATGCTTTTGATGGTTGTGATAACATTTAACGATATTAAAAATTTAATCGTCAATTAGCGGATAAATTTAAAATTTGGTGATATTATGTATTCAAGAAGAAAAGCGAAGGAAATTAAAATAGGCAATATAATTATCGGCGGTGAAAACCCGATCGCAGTGCAATCTATGCTCAACACGCCTGCATCGGATGCGGATGCCTGTGTTCAGCAGGCTGTGAGACTTCAGAATGCAGGCTGTGAAATAATCAGAACTGCCGTTCCCGATCTTGATTGCGTTAACACTGTTTACAAATTAAAGGAGAAGCTTTCGATTCCCGTTGTTGCTGACATTCATTTTGATTACAGAATAGCTCTCGAATGTGCAGAAGCAGGTGTTGATAAGATAAGGATAAATCCCGGAAATATCGGTGCAGAAAGCAAGGTCAAAGCAGTTGCTGACAAGTGCCGTCTTAAAGGTATCCCCATCAGAATCGGCGTAAACTCGGGTTCACTTGAAAAAGAAATACTCGCCCGCCACGGCTCGCCAACGCCCGAAGCTCTTGCTGAAAGTGCAATGTATCATGTAGATCTGCTCAGAAAATTTGATTTTGATGATATTGTAATTTCACTTAAATCATCCGATGTAAGAAAATCAGTCGAAGCATATTCCACGGTCGCCCAAATGTGTGACTATCCGTTACATATAGGCATAACGGAAGCGGGAACCGAGAGAATGGGTATAATCAAATCCAGTGCAGGACTCGGTGCCATGCTTCTTAACGGCATTGGCGATACATTGAGAATCTCACTGACAGCAGATCCGGAAAAAGAGATCGATGCGGCATACGACTTACTCAAGGCTCTTGATATAAGACAAAGAGGTGTTCGCTTTGTGTCCTGCCCGACCTGCGGCAGAACAAAGATAGATCTTATAAAGCTGGCAGGAGAAGCAGAAGAAAGGCTTAAAAACTGCAACAAAAATATAACAGTTGCCATCATGGGCTGTATTGTCAACGGTCCCGGCGAAGCAAGAGAAGCAGATATAGGTATCGCCGGCGGTGATGGTTGCGGGCTTATTTTCCGCAAAGGTGAAATACTCAGAAAAGTCCCTGAAGAAAAGCTTCTTGATGAACTGATAAATGAAATAGAAGCAACGGAGTTTTAATGAAAAAGATAAATAAAAATATCAAAAACAAAACATGGTTTAAGCTTGATAATGCAGGCACTGTGTTTCCCGGACAGAATACAAAAACATGGTCAAACATGATAAGAGCATCTCTTAATTTAAAAGAAGAGGTCGATCCTGATATACTTTTCAAGGCTGTTAAGAAATGTCTCCCCCGTTTTCCGACCATGGCTGTACGTTTACGAAACGGACTGTTCTGGCATTACATTGAAAAGAATCCGGAAGATCCGGTTGTTCTGCCCGACGCAAACAATCCCTGTCTGCGACTTAATCACAAAGAAAACAACCGCTATATGTTCAGATTCTTTTACTATAAAAACAGAATATCAATTGAGATATTTCATGCACTTACAGACGGCTTCGGTGCAACTGTCTTCCTTTGTACCGTAGTTGCAGAATATCTCAGACTGAAAGGATACGACATTCCTTGCACAGGAATGGTATATGACATAAATGAAAATCCGAAAGATGAGGAAATTGAGGATTCGTTTGTAAAATATGCATCAAAAACAGCAAAAGAGCGTCTGCCCCAGTTTAAGACGTATCACCGTATAGGTGAAAAAATGCCAAAACATACATCAATCATCACGACCGGCTATATTCCCGTTGATATACTTAAAGCAAAGGCAAAAGAAAAAGGTGTAACGATAACCGAATATCTGTCCTCTGCACTTATGTTGATACACATGCAGTTTCAGAGAAGAGAAAACATAAAACAAAAGGAAGTTGTTATGCAGATTCCCGTAAACTGCAGAAATCAGTTTGAATCAAAAACTCTGAGAAATTTTTCAGTCAACTATCAGATCAGAATCGACCCGACATGGGGTGAATACACATTTGACGAAGTACTTAAGCATCTGTCATTGAGTCTCAGACTTACAAACAACGCAAAGCATCTGAGTGCAATGTTTGCTTCAAATTTAGGAATTGAAAGAAATCCCATCATGAGATTTATTCCGATTGCAATAAAAGATTTTGCAGTAGGTCTTGTGTTTACGTGCGGTGCTGAAAAAACAACAACATCTGTTTTTACAAATGTAGGTGTTGTAGGAATCCCTCCCGAGATGCTTGAACATGTGGACAGCTATATCCTCATGCCCAGTCCCGGCAGACTTAACGGTGCAAGAGTCGGTGCAGGCACAGTGGGAAATACTATGGCGGTATCTTTCGCAAACATGTATACAAATACAGATATTGAACGTGAGTTTTTCCGTTTCCTTATCAAGCAAGGTATACCTGTAAAAGTAGAAAGCAACAAACAATAAATACGAGGAGAAATAATATGTCATATTGTGTAAACTGTGGCGTGGAGCTTGCAGAGAGTTCGATCAAGTGCCCTCTCTGCGACACACCCGTTCTCAATCCCAATGTAATTAATATGGGGAAAAATGATCCGCCGTTTCCCGAAAAGATCGTTTTGCCGAAAGCAACGAAAAACAAGTACGGTGCAATCATTCTTACGCTTGTAATGCTGATTCCGAATATTGTATGCATGCTTACCAATATTCTTTTTGCACCTGAAACACTGTGGAGCATATACGTGGTATCATCGTCGGTTCTTGCGTGGTTTCTTTTTGTGTTCCCTTTCTTAATGAAAAAGAAAAATCAGTATCTGATCATATTTATTGATGCGATCGTTACTGCCGCATACATATTCCTGTTTTATTACTACAATTCGGAACAGACAGGTTGGTTTTGGAAGCTTGCACTGCCTCTGGTCATAGGAATATTTGCAATAATTGCGGTTCTTGCAGCTTATTTTTCAAAGAAAAGAACGCTGTTACAGTCCACGATTGCAACCTTTGCAGCATTGACTGTTACAAATGCATATATATGTACGGTAATAAATATTTACAGTTTTTCAGTTGTAGCAACGTATATCACAACAATTCTCGGGGTATCAAGTCTTATCTTCCTGCTTTTCTTCGTTGTTGCAGCAAAAAACAGTAAATTAAGAGCCTGGCTTTCAAGAAAATTTTTCTTCTGATAAATATTTAAAATATTCTTGTATTTCCAATAAAAATATTGCATAATAGAGACTGACGTAAAGTCAAGTCTCTGTTTTTTTTGAGGTAAAATGAAATGAAAAGATATCTAAGCATAATTATATCCGTTATTGTGCTCCTGTCAGCGTTCACTGTAATGACATCTGCGGCATTTGAGAATACTCATAAGAATACGGGGTCTTACGCAGATGATATTGCCGAAATATCACTTACTCAGGTTGGTTGTACTGCTGACGAATCAGAAAAATACGGTAATAATGTAAACGCAAGTCTGAATTTTATCATCTGGTGTGCCGATGAAGCAAAAATCCCGAATGAAGTTATTCCGACAACAGAAACAGTATCGAATTTATATGATTTCTTCACTGAAGGCATGAGGATAAATGCAAATCCTGATTACATCCCCGAAAGGGGCGACATTCTTTTTATCGGAGATGACGGCATTACAGCGGAAAATTGTGCAATTGTTATCTCAACGGACACTCAGTTCGTTACAGCCGTTATCTGCGATAATGACAACACCGTAAAAAAGAAGCTTTACACCATCGGAATGGAAAAGATCATAGCATACGCAACTCCGGATTACAGTTATGTTTCAAATTATACAACAGGAAAACACATGACCACAGCTTCTTTTCTCAACTTGAGAAAAGAACCCAATACAAGCTGTACGGTTCTTACAAAGATCCCTATCGGAACAATAGTCGACATAACAGACTTCAGCAGTGACGGAGCATGGGGATATATTACATACAACGGTTACAACGGTTGGATCAGCATGGACTATGCTGTTCTTTATGACGATTCACATGCCGGCACAAGTGAATATGCAGTAAATTGGAATGTTATTGATGTTTCAAAATGGCAAGGCAATATCGACTGGTCAAAGGTGGCATCGGGTGACATAAAAGCCGTAATAATGAGAATCGGTCTGAGAGGCTCACTGACAAGAGAAATACTTATTGATGAAAGATTTCTCGAATATTACAAAGGTGCGAAGGAACAGGGGCTTCACGTGGGCTGCTACTTCTATTCTACGGCAACAACAACCGATGAAGCAAAGGCTGAAGCTCAGTTTGTAATTGACACTATTAACAAATACGATCTTGAATTTGATATGCCGGTATACATAGATATGGAAGATGCAGTAACTGAGAGATGCGGTAAAACTGCAATTTTCAACATTACATATACGTTTCTTTCGGAAATGGATAAAGTAAATATCTATTCGGGAGTTTACTGCAGCACATCATGGGCAAGCGACTATTACAACGATGCACTTTTTTCAAATCATGCACTGTGGATAGCTGATTGGCATGACAAATGCAGCTACAGCGGCGAATACGGCATGTGGCAGTATACGGAGCACGGCGGTGTAAGCGGAATCGAATCAAGATACACAGATCTTAACATCTGTTATATCGACTACCCCAGATTCATAAGTGATAATGAATACAACACCGAAAAAATACCCTCAGCAGACATGCTTATCGGAGATATAAATGCTGACAGCAGTGTCACGGCATCAGATGCACGAATTGCACTGAGAATATCAGCAAATCTTTATTCACCGACTTACACAGAAAAAATAGCGGCAGATGTAACAGGTGACGGAAGAATTACGGCGGCAGATGCAAGAAAAATCCTCAGAATAGCTGCAAAACTTGAATAACAACAATATTATGTCTTTAAAATTTGTCAATATTAAAAATTTGTTAATATTAATAGTTTATATTTACTTCTGTAATAATAATGAGTATAATTAGCGTATAAATTAAGAAAGGAACATTACTATGAAGCTTTCAAAAAAAATTATTGCTGTTTTTCTTTCTGCGATGATGCTTTTTTCAGTTTTCTCACTCGCCTTTACCTCTGTGGCTGAAGGAACGGCTGATCCCGAAGAAGTAAAAGCATCGATGTCCTTTGCGGCAGTTTCGGACATTCATTATTACCCTCAGTCGTACACAGGTGATCTGTGCGAGGCATGGCAGGAGTTCTGTTCTACAGACTCAAAGGAGTATGAGGAATCCGAAGCTCTTGTTTATGCGGCACTTGATTCAATAGCCCTCAAAGCACAGGAAGAAGGATATAAGTATCTTCTTATTCCGGGTGATCTGACAAAAGACAGCGAATATCAGGCACACATTGAACTTGCTGAGATTCTTGAAAACTTTGAAAAAGAAACAGGTATCGAAGTATTTGTTATCAACGGCAACCATGATATCAATGTTAATGATGCATGCACCTTTGAAAACGGCGTTATGGAGGAAGCAAGATGCATAACTCAGGCTGAATTCAGAGAGGTCTATGCAAACCTCGGTTACGACCATGCAATCAGTGAATATAAAGCAGCTGACGGCTCATATAACGGCGGTCTGTCCTATGCTGCTGATCTTGATGACGATTACAGACTTATAGCTATTGATTCCTGCCTTTACGATCCCGATGTTCCGGGAAAGCAACAGACAAACGGCATGATTACAGAAGAAACAATGGCGTGGGTTCAGAATATGGCTTCTGATGCAATTGCACAGGGAAAAACACCTGTTGCAATGATTCATCACAGCATTGCACCTCATATGGAATTAGAGCCTTCTGTTACATATGCATTCTGTATCGACGACTATCAGTGGGTAGCAGAATCCTTTGCCGATGCAGGTATCAACTATGTTTTCACAGGTCATCAGCACACTAATGACATTGCAAGTGTTACGTCTGATGACGGAAATGTCATCTATGACTGTGAAGTCGGCACGCTTACAGGTTTCCCCAACCGCATAAGAGATTGTACAATAACAACATACGGTAACGGCGAAAGCGAAATGACATACGACATGTTTGATGTTGACTATGCTCACGAAGTTACCGTTAACGGTGTTACATACGAAAAGCCCTTCAGCACGGCATCTTTTGCTATCAACTTCGGCGGCAGATACTCTGATGACGGATATGCTGATATGGAAGCATTCTTTATGGGTATTGTAAAGAATTATCTTCTCCCCTATATCGACAAGATCAGTGATGCAGGCGGTATCAATGAATTTCTCAAAACAATGAATATCGATCTTGCAGAGCTTCTCGGCGGTCTGCTTGAGCCCTATATCGGCGATGGTATCAGCATAATAGGTATAAATATTTTCTCAACAGACAATATAATGTGGTTTATTGAGGATCTGTTTACTCAGATAGAGCAGCTCTATATTGATGATCCCGACAATCTCCTTGCACTGATCGAAGACGTTCTCAACCGTGTAGTCAATCTTAAAGTATCAGATGTTCCCTGTACAAAATTTATTGACACTTACCATTTCGGTGATACTTCAACGGGTGGTACATTAGGCGATTTTGTCCTTTCAGCCATGTACTATTGGTATACAGGAAATGAAGACAGCTCTGACGACGCATTTGTGCTTGACGTTATCAAAAAGTTTGAAAGCGGCGAAAATGTAAATCTTATTATTGACACACTTCTTGATATCATTCTTAATGATCTTCTCGATGAAGCCATTCTTTCAAAGCTGCATGTCAACATAGGTTCGCTTTTCGGCTCAAGCAACAAGATTAACACTTCTCTCGGTTGCAGTGTTAATCAGTTTGTTAACGGTCTTCTTGACGGCGATACAAGCTATATGAACCTTGTAAATGTTGTATTCAGCTTCGGTATACTTCCCTACGACAGCATTAACGACATTATTGATTCACTTATGGAAGAATACATCACCGAAAGTCAGATCGAATCACTTGGTAACACTTTCTCCTATTGCATTCAGGATTTTGTAACTGACGTAAATCCTCAGCATCTCGGCGATAATAATGTTACATATTCAAGTGAAGCAACAGAACCCGAAGTTTCAACAGAAAATTACAGACTGCCCACTATGATAAACGTAACTCTCGGCAGTGATGCCACAAGTGCAAACATCAGTTGGTTTACAAAAGAAACTGTTGACGGATCCGATATTGAGATCTATAAGGCAGACGAATTCAACGGTTTTACAGGCAAGGCAACAGAGCTTGATAAACTTGATTTCAGCGTTACCGTAAATGAAGAAGTTGCAACAGTGAGTTATCCCGGTATTGATATAGGAATCACAGGATTCTTCTATTATGACTTTGAACTGAATCATTACACCGCAACTATCAGCGGTCTTGAAGAAGGTACGACCTATTACTACAGACTGGGTAATGAAGAGCGTGGCTGGTGGAGTGACACGGGTTCTATCACAACACAGGACGGTTCTGACAAGGTAACATTTATAAACGTTACAGATTCTCAGTCACAGACACAGGCTCAGTTTGAGCGTGGTTGGGCAAATGTGCTTGATAAGGCGTTCGATATGTATGATGTTGACCTTATACTTCACACAGGTGACAACGTTGACAATCCTGATAACATCCGGCAGTGGCAATGGTTATTTGACACAGCATCAGACGAAATAATGAACACTTATTACATGCCCGCTTCAGGAAATCATGAGGCATTCGGCGAAAACGCAATTGTAAATAAGTTTGTACTTTCGAACCTGCCCGAACAGGATACAACAACAGGTGCTTACTACTCATTTGATTATAACAATGTTCATTTCATGGTGCTTAATACTAACGATCTGAATGAAAATGATGCACTTTCAGATGAACAGATAGAATGGCTAAAAGCTGATGCTGCGTCAAGTGATGCACAATGGAAGATAGTTGCAATACACAAGGCAATTTATTCCAACGGTTCACATTATGACGATGATGATGTATGTGCTATGAGAACTCAGCTTTCATCTCTTATGCCCGAGCTTGGTATAGACCTTGTTTTCCAGGGACACGACCATGTATATATGAGAACTTATGCCCTTAATGACAATCAGGTTACAGATACCGAGCGTGTATATCTTAAATATAACGGAAAGAATTATGCAACAGACGTACTGCCCGCAGGAACATCGTATGTTATCAGCGGAACGTCAGGCGTAAAAACATATCTTCAGAAAGATGAAGCACTTACAGATGAATTATTCCCCAGAGCAGAGGCTATTATTGAAGTTGATTCTTCAATGTTCTCAGCAGTTACGGTTGACGGCGGAGTTCTTTATTTTGATGCTTATGCTGTTGACGGTGAAAAGGTAACAAATGTTGATTCGTTTGCAATTCAGAAGGATACAACACAGGGAGAATATGCAGGCGACTGTGAAGATGTTTCCGCACAGGAGAAGAATTCAACATCATCTTCCCTTTTGGATATGTTCAACAAGCTTGTTGAATATATCAAGAAGATCATAAAATTCTTTAAAGCCGTAGGTAATTTATTCACATAAAAAACTCAAGCAGGAAGTTCTTTTGAATTTCCTGCTTATATTTTTGAATCAATTTACTTTTTTAACATAAAATTATGGTAAGGAGTGAATTGAAATGAAAACTAAAATTCTGTTATCCGTTCTGACTGCAGGTGCATTGTTGCTGATACCGATATTGAAATTCGGTTCAAGGAAAGGAAAAACAATAAATCTGTCATTTCTCAAAGGACCTACGGGAATGGGCGGTGCATATCTATGGACAAGATCAGATCTTGGAAAAACAGCAAATGTGTACAACATTTCTCTTGACACTGATCCGACTGAAGTCGGTAAAAAGCTTGCTGACGGCGAATACGACATTGCATGTATTCCTGCAAACCTTGCTGCAGCACTTTACGAAAGCTCAGGCAGAAAAATTAAAGTTATAGCGGTAAACACTTTGGGAATGCTTCATATCGTAACAAAAAACAGTAAAATATCTTCCGTAAAGGATCTTGAAGGAAAAACAATTTTATCAGCAGGCAAAGGTACTGTTGCCGAATATGCTCTTAATTATGTATTGAATAAAAACAATGTAAATGCCCATATTTCTTTCACATCAGAGCATTCCGAAACCGTAAAAAAAGCAATTGAATATGACTATGATACATTACTGCTGCCCGAACCCTTTGCTTCGCTTCTTACTCAATCGGACAGTTCGTTTTCACTGGGGCTTGATATTACGGACGAATGGAAAAAAGCAGGCGGTTCAATTCTTACCATGGGTTGTGTTGCTGTAAACAGTGATTTTTACTACAGTAATAAAAAGGCTGTTAATCGGTTCATTGAAGAATACAGAGAATCGGTAAATTATGTCAACAATAACAAAAATGATGCTGCAATTCTCATTGATGCACACAGTATAATGTCTGCCGCAATCGCAAAACAAGCTATTCCTAAATGTAATATCGTCTGTTTTACAAACAACGATATGGAAACAGCAATGTCTTTATGTGATTTTGTCGGAATGAGGACTGTTGACGCCGATTTCTATATACACACTGATTAAAAACAAAAAAATCTTGACTTAAAAGACAAATAGAGATATAATCACAGTAGTAACGGCACTGAATGCATAATTCCGTGCCGTTAATAATGTGCATATTTAAGAAGTGAGGTCTATGGATAAATATATAAGAACATTTGCGGAAATTGACCTTGATGCAATCCTAAACAATTTTAATGAACTGAAAAAATGTGTTTCTGACAACACAAAGATCTGTGCTGTAATCAAAGCTGACGGTTACGGACACGGTTCAGTCGTCCTCGCAGAATTGCTTAAAGACAAGGCTGATTATTTTGCTGTTGCAACTGTTGATGAAGCAATTGAACTGAGAAACGCAGGTATCAGAACGCCTGTTTTAATCCTCGCTTATACACACGATGACGATAACGTGCTTCTTATCGAAAACGATATTTCAATGACTGTTTTTACTCTTGATTCAGCAATAAATATTCAAAGAGCAGCTCAAATAACAGGCAAAAGAGCCAAAATACATATTGCAATCGACACCGGAATGACAAGGATCGGATTTTCACTTAACGATGAAAGCGTCAATGCAATAAAAACCATCAGCGAAATGCCCGAAATTGAAATACAGGGTATATTTTCGCATTATGCCTGTGCTGACATGACAGACAAAACAACTTCTGAAATGCAGTCAAAACGATTTAAGAGTTTTATTAAACTGTGCGAGGTCAACGGAATTGACTTCCCTGTCAAGCACATATGCAACAGTGCCGCAATTTCTGAATTAAGCGAACATTTTGATATGATCCGCATGGGAATCTCCCTGTACGGTCTTTATCCCTCGGAAGAAGTTGACAAGTCTAAGATTGATCTTATCCCTGCAATGACATTAAAAAGTCACATAACACACATCAAAGAAGTCCCAGCAGGCGAAGGAATCAGCTACGGACACACTTATAAAACAACTGAATCACGTCGCATCGCAACTGTTTCAGCAGGCTATGCCGACGGATATCCGAGGGCACTTTCCAATGTCGGAAAGGTAATCGTAAAAGGTAAATTCGCACCAATTACGGGCAGGGTCTGCATGGATCAATTTATGATTGATGTTACCGACATTCCCGATACTCAAATTGATGACGAAGTTATTCTTTTCGGAAAAGACAGCATATCGGCGGAAGATATAGGCAATATGTCAATGAGCTTTAATTACGAGGTTGTATGCGGTGTTTCAAGACGTATTCCGAGAGTTTATAAAAAAGACGGCAGGACCGTCAGAATCATTAACTATTTAAAATAACGGAGAATTACATGGATAAAGAAAAAAAACTCAAAGCCTTAAGTCCTTTTCTGCTTGTCCTTGCGGCTGTTATATGGGGTATTTCATTCATATCTCAAAGTGAGGGCGGAGAAGTCGGCTCATTTACATTTCAGACGATCAGATGTACCCTTGCATATTTATTTATAGGTCTTATCGTTCTTATCAAAAATAACACAAAAACTGCAAAGCTAAACAAAACAAGATATACAGGAATAAATGACTGGCTTTCCGAGAATAAAACACTTGTTAAATGCGGAATAATCTGCGGTATTGCTCTTGCATTTGCAGGAAATCTTCAGCAGTTCGGTATAGAATTGTTGGGTAAAGATACATCAACAGGAAAAGCTGCATTTTTAACAGCGATGTACATTGTGATTGTTCCGATATTCGGAATCTTCACAAAAAAGAAGCTTCATGCTCTTTCATGGTTAAGCGTGGCTGTAGCAGTTGGCGGACTTTATCTTATTTCCGTTCAGCCGGGTGCAGGTCTCGGAATATCAGTTGCAGATATTCTTCTTATTGCATGTGCTGTATTCTTCGGCATACAAATTTTTGCCGTAGACACACTGGGAAAAGAAATTGACGGTGTCAAGTTATCATGCATTCAGTTTTTTGTGGCTGCTACTATCTCCGCAATCGGTATGTTCATATTTGAAAAGCCCGAATTATCTGCAATTACGGACAATGCAGTTCACCTGCTGTACTCAGGTGTTATGTCAGGCGGCGTTGCATTTACACTTCAGATCCTCGGACAAAAACGCTGTCAACCTGTGCTCGCTTCACTTTTGATGAGTCTTGAATCCGTCTTTGCGGCACTTTCAGACTGGATGATAAGAGGCAACACGCTCAATTCAAGAGAGCTTCTGGGCTGTTTTGTGATGTTTGCCGCAATAATTCTTGCACAATCCCCTGACTTTATAAAATCGAGAAAAAAGGAAAAACAATAATTTGTCGGGATAATAAAGCACGACCGCCTCACTTTCGTGAAGCGGTTTTGTTTTATGCCTTTATTTGGGGTGTTGAAATTATACCTACTGTTTTGAGTCTGTATTCATAAGTCCAGATCTCGTCCTCAGTACGCCATGCGTTCGGACCGTGCCATGACATTCTGGCATCAGAATTATGAACAGCACCGAAGGAATTGAATCTGTGTGTATAAAGCTTAATATCGACTTTATGTGCACCGTTTTCAAGCCCGGTGATGCGAAGTGTGTTCGGAGAATACACGATATTGCCCATATCATTATCATCAACAAGAACTTTTACAAGTGCTCCCCTGTACTGAGGTATCATAACCTCGATTTCACCGTTTTCGGCAATAAATTCACCCGGATGATATGTAATATTACCACCGTAGAAAGGAAGTCCCTGATTAACAATATCACCGAACCAAAGTTTTTCGGGCATTTCGGTCAGTTTTGAATTTCTGCCGTTTACCTCGACACCAAAATCACCTAACAAGTAACACCATTCTGTATTTGTACGATTTCCCAGCGGTAATTTTACGGTGATGATATTTTCACCCTTTATGATCTCGGGAAGAGCAACAGTTTTGACGGAAGTATCCACATACCAACCTGTCACAGCATTTTCAACAGGTTTTCCGTTAAGTGTTATCTCTGCAAGCTCGGCATCCTCGAGAGCAAGTGACGGATTTTTGACATTAACAAGAGAATTCACTGTAAATTTAAGTGTAATCGAATGCTTGGGAACTTCGGGAGGAATTACCCAGGGCTGAGCAACAGATCCCTCTCGCTCTTTAAGTCCTGCAATTCGTCTTGCGATATTGTCTGCTCTGAGAATTTCTTCTTCGGGCATAAACTCTCCGTCATCAACACTGAACTGACAAATATCAAGAAGCAGTACGTTCTTTTCATCCATTGTAAACGGAACAAATGACGGAACATTAACTGCTTTCAGAATTGCTTCAGCTTTTGCAGAAACTGCTTCATTTTTGCCGTCCTCTATTTTTAGAAGCAAGCTGTCATAATCAAACATTTTCTTTTTAACTACCGTGTTACCGCCTGTATAATCAACATCTGCAGGATAGATATCACCCGTAACAGTGTCATATACTGTGATTTTCTTTTCACCCTTGAGTGTGATTCTCAAATGTTTGCTCTGAAAAACGTCCTTATTATAAGGTTCTGCACAATGCGAAACAAACAGCCAGTTACAGTCATTATCTTCACGCATCTGATAAATAAATTTATCTGTCAGACTGCCGTCTTTATAACGAAGGGTGACCGTTCTGTTGTCTTCAAGAGCTGTAAGCAATTTTGCTCTGTCAAAAGATATGCATATTGACTCTTCATAGAGCTTTCTGCCTCTGTCGGATTCAACAGCATTTTCGTAAACGGGAGCATTGCCCATAAATATAAGCTTACCGCCCTGTTTTCTGAACTCCTCAAGTCTCTCGAGTGTTGAAGAACGGAGTGTTTCGCAGTCGGGTACAACGATTGCATCGTATTCCATTTTACCGACTTTAAGCGGATTTCCGCCTTTTTCACACTGTTCGGGAAGAAGAGATTCACAAATATAGTTAAAGTCAATACTTCCTTTAAGAAGCCAATCAGTAACATCCCTGAATTTTTCATCCATTGTTTCACGGATAAGATCGGATTTATCATTTGGACCCCAGTGAAGCCAATAACTTTCAACAGGATGAACAACACCGACTTTAACAACAGGTTTTCCTCTTGTAAGAGCTGTGTAGACTCTGGCAAAATGATCTTCAATATATGAATACTCCTTATACCAGGGCGACTGATAATGGATAGATGCAGGATAATCACGCTTTGCTTCACCTGCCATTGAGACCCATGAAAGATGCGGTACTCGTACGGTTACACCTAAAGCCGCCTGCCAGTCACCATGGAGCTTATGACCTCTGAAATCGAAATCCCAACCTGTAACGCCGTAAAGCTCAGACAGCACTCCCTCACAGCCAAACTGATGACATGCAGACTGTGCCTGCTTTGCGGTTGTAAATTCATAGCTGTTGCAAAGCATATCAATGCCCGGAATATCAAAACCTCTGTAAGATCGCATTGCTTCGCCCAGTGCCGCAGTCTGACTTTTAAGCGAAGGCTCTTCCATCATGTGACCTGTCAGTGCAAGACCGTTTTTACGGCACCAGTTACCGACGGTATCGGCAAATGCCTCGGAAAAACGTTCGGAGATATGATCGTGATAATGATATCTGTGGACACTGACCTTACCGCCTGCAAAATCCCAGAACAATTCGGGGATATGGTCAAGAATGTCATCACCGTACATAGCTTTGTATGTTTCGGGGATATCCGTTGTCCAGGGCAGTGTTACATCATCCTTATCTGTTGAATTGTTAAAGGTTTGCTTACGTGAAAACTGCGGTTCATCGGTAAATATAGCGGGAACAGCATCACCGAAATCCTCACCGACGGTTTCTTTGTAGCGTTCATGAGTAATTTCTATGAATTTTTCGATAGCTTTTTTATTGAGAGTGTCAACGTAAGCCTGATTATTATACCAGCTTGAAGATGAACATGCTTCAGTGTATGCATACCACTTGTCACCCTCGGCAGCATCATCTTTGTCAATACGCTTATATGATTCCAGATAGCCATCTGAATCAAGAATAACGTCATAAACAGCAAGAAGATCACCGTTACATGTTCTTCCGCCTGCAGCACGGGAATCGGTGTCAACATGAACATCATTGTTTTCCTCGTATGAAGTATTGGTAAAAAGAAGATATCTTGAACGATACTCCGGATTCCTTGTAACCAAGCCTCCTGCTGCACCTGAAGGCCATCTGTCTTCATCATAAAGCCATGCAAGCATTTTTTCACTTTTTGCCTTTTCAACACAGCACTTGACGATATCCATATATTCATCAGAAAGATATGGCGTTGCCATGCCGGTTCTTACATGCATGTGAAAACCGCCTAAGCCCATTTCTTTGAAAACTTCAATCTGTCTGCAAAGCTCCTCCTTTTCGAGCTTACAGTTCCACGCCCAGAAAGGGGTACCTCTGTACTCACTTGTAGGATTTTTAAAAAGCTCGGCTGATAATGCTTTTTCTTTGTTTTTTTTGTATAACATAATTAACCTCCTAAAATATGAAGTTATTTTCTTTTCTGATCTGTTCTATTATTTCACAAACGTCAACGGACATCTGCTTACAATAATCATAATAATCGGCGTTTTTACCGTTTATAAATCCTATGAAAGCTTCAATTTCTTTTGACATCACAAGATTCTCGTCAACTACGGGATAAAGCTCAGTAACAGAACCGTCATTGTAAAGTCTGTTGATGCCCACAAGTTTTGAAACCGATTTAACGGTAACAGCTCCGTCCTCACCGAGAATTTTTGACGGTATAAACCCGTTTGCAACCTTAGAATAAGTAACGGTAACGGTTTTATTGCCGTAAACAAAAATAAGTGTGCCTGCATAATCAGCTTTTGTATCAAGAAAATCGGAATGCGAGATAACTTTTTCAGGCTTTCCGAATAGTTCAAGTACAAAATACACGCAGTAGACACCAAGATCCATAAGTGCACCCGTACAGAGCTCGGGGTTAAAAATATTCGGATTCTCCCCCCTTTTATATGCGGGATATTTTGACGAAAGCTGTGAAAAATCAATACTTGCAGTCTTTATGTCACCGATATTTTTTATCTCATTTTTTACGATATTGAGACCGTCAGAGTGCATAGACTTCATTGCTTCAAGAAAAATGAGTCCTTTTTCATCTGCGATCTTATACAGAGTTCTGAGCTGTTCACCTGTAACAACGGCAGGCTTTTCACAAATTACATGTTTACCGTTTTCAAGGCTCATCTTTGCCTGCTCATAATGAAAAGCATTGGGACTGGCTATGTATACAGCATCAATATCTTTATTTGCGAGCATTTCTGAAAGTGAATCATAAAAAAGACTCACATCATGCTCAGATGCGAATTTTTCAGACTTTTCCTTACTGCGTGAATATACTGCACATATCTCTGCCGAATCAATATATGCACAGGATTTTATAAAACTGTCGGTTATCCATGAGGTACCGATGGTTGCAATTTTCATATCAAATGTCTCTTTTCCGTAATTATATATGTCAACTATAACACATAAAAATAAATATTTAAATAGTTTTTTACAAAAAAGAGTGGACTTTTATTAATTTTTTTTGTATACTTTACGGTAGTGAATTTTAACTTTATTAGGTAGCTGATAATATGCATATTCGTCCGTATGAAAAAAAGGATAGGGAAAATGTCAGAAATGTATGTATCATCACTGCAGGTTGTGCTGACAGATCCGAAACGGAAAAACAATTCATTCTAATGCTTTATTGCGACTACTATATTGAAAATGAGCCTCAGAATTGTTTTGTACTTGCAGATACTGACGATAATGCAGTCGGTTACATTCTTTGCAGTGAAAATTTTATAGCCTACAGAAAGAATTTCAAACAATACATCAAAGATATACGAAAGTTAGGTCTCGGGAAATGTCTTTATGCTTACGGAGAGATAATTGCCCACATTCCTGCGTCAAAAAAATATAACGCACATATGCATATTGATCTTTTGCCTGAGTTTCACAGTAAGGGCTATGGTTCTCAGATGATATCAATACTTAGAAAGCATCTTACCGATAAAGGTGTCAACGGTCTGATGCTCGTTGTGGGCAGTGATAACAAAAAGGCGGTAAAATTCTATAAAAAGAACGGCTTCAGCACTTTTATCAATTTCAAGCGAGGCTTATTAATGACTCTTAGTTTATGAGGTATCATATATGCTGAACAATCTATTCTTTATTTTTTTTGCAGGCGTTGCCGTTTCGTATGCATGGGGTATGAGAGGAACGATCATCGGCGGTGAAAAAGGTGCAATGCTGCCGGGTGCTTTCTTAGGTTTTATAATTTCTGTGTTTTCCGGTTCTTGCACACTTGCTGAAAATCCGTGGCTGATTGCAGGTGTAGGTGCACTGGCAATGTACTGCGGCGGAAACATGACTTACGGTGAAACTCTCGGGCTGTCAATGGATTCAAAACCGCCGACAAACATGAAGAAGGGACTTATTGCTCTTTTTGTAAAAGGCGGTGTCTGGTTCGGTCTTTTCGGAGGCTATGTTTCACTTTTCATCACAGTAACAGCAGGCAAGATGACTCTTTTACAGATCATTCTGTTTTTTACTCTTCTGCCTGTTTTTGCTGTCATATTTTATCTTCTTCTTAATAAACCTTACAATCCTGATGATAATAAATTCCCGAGGATATACTTCTCTGTAACAAGACATGAGACATGGGGCGGATTGATGGGTATGTGGATCGAGATACTTGTCTTTTCGGCAGTGCTCAAAGATTGGTCTTCACTTGTAACAGCATCGGGAACATTCCTTATAGGCGGTGTAAGCTGGGTATTGGCACAGATATTTCAGATTTACACAAAATACCCTAATAAAAAGGGTAAACACACATTCGGAAAAGCAAACGAGAACGGTTTCATAGACTCATGGAAAGTCATGGAATGTTCGCTCGGAGCTTATGCAGGAATGGGGATTGCAGTATTATTTATACTGACAAAAGATCTTTTTGCGGAAAAACTGAAAATCATTGATACCTACGGTTTTCAGTCTGTCATATCCGAAAATGTTTCCTACGCTCTTCTTATCATTTACGGAATAATACTTATTGCGGACACGTTACAGTATTTTATTGCACCTGCAGTCAACAGAAAATACAACAGAAAACTGCTTAAATTGAAGCTGATAACAAAGGAACAATATGAAGCAAATATTTATGCCGGAGCAGAAGATAATGAGCATTTCAGACGTTATAAAATGCTGTGCGAAAAAGCTGAGTTTGCAGTTTATTCGATCTTACCGATGCTTTTTTGCTTCATAGGCTCATACACCGTTGCAGCAGCAGTTGCATTCCCTGTCATTATGCTTGTTCTTTGTCAGGAAGTTGCAGAAAAATGTTTTAATGATACAAGGGGAAACATAACATGGAAGCTCATTTTCTTCCTTCCCGAGTTTCTGCTATTCGGTCTGATAGCAATAAAAGGCGAAGCCATAAACATAAGAATGACGGTGCTGATGTACACATTCTTCTACGAAACAGTATTCTTTATACTGAAGCTGCTTAAATCAGGAAAGATCACAATCAGCAAAAGTGAACGAACGGTACACGGATTTTTCATTCTTTGCTGTCTTACAATAAACATCTTAACACTAATCATATAGGAGTAATCAAAATGTTCAAAAACACAAAATATTTTATCATTGACATGGACGGAACCTTCTATCTTGGAGATAACATGATTGAGGGGGCTTCAGAATTTACAGACAGTCTCAAAGACAAAGGCAAAGATTTCTTTTTCTTTACAAACAACTCTTCCCATGATGCCGCAGAATGTCTTGAAAAACTCAATAAGATCGGCTACCCCGTACCTGAGAATAAAATTATTATTTCCTCACATGTCGCCATTGATTTTATAAAAAGAAACCGTGAGGGCAAGAAAATTTATCTTCTCGCAAACGAAAATTTTACAAACGATTGCATCAAAGCAGGTCTTAACATCGTTAACGATGCTCCGGACATCGTTCTTTTGGGATTTGATACAACACTTACTTACGAAAAGATCACAAAAGCGGCAAATTTTATTGCAAACGGAGCTGAATACATCGCAACACATCCCGATAAAAATTGTCCTCTTGCAAATGGCTTCATGACGGATACTGGTTCAATGATAGAAATGTTCTATGCTTCTGCAGGCAGATATCCCGACATTATAGTGGGCAAGCCTTATGCCTATACGGTTGACTATGTTACCCACATGCTGGGCTGTTCAAGAGATGAAATATGCTTTATCGGTGACAGACTTGAAACTGACATTGCGATCGGAATGAAGAACGGTACAAAATCAGTGCTTGTATACTCAGGCGTTACAACACCGGAGCTGTATGAAGAATCTGATATAAAAGCAACAGTCGCAGTCAAGGATCTGAGAACTCTTTGCAATTATCTTTAATTTTCTTAATTAATAAAAACAATCAGCGATTTGCAGAGAAAACTCTTTACAAGTCGCTTTTTTAATGGTAAAATATACAGTGTATATTCAGAATCAAAGAAAGGAAAATCAACATGTCCGAAAATATAAAAAAATGCTGGTATAAGGAAATGGCAGTGTATCAGATCTGGCCCCGTTCTTTCTGCGACGGCAACGGTGACGGTATCGGTGACCTTAAGGGCATTTTATCAAAGCTCGATTACATAAAAAGCCTTGGTGTTGATGCAATATGGTTCTCCCCTCTTTATGCATCTCCCGGTAAAGATCACGGCTATGATATCTCAAACTACAGAGAAATAGCAGATTATTTCGGCAATCTTGATGACTTTAAGGCTGTTCTTGACGGTGCTCATGAAAGAGGTCTTAAAATAATTATGGATCTTGTTATAAATCACACTTCAGATCAGCATGAATGGTTCAAACAGAGCAAGAATCCCGACAGTCCCTATCGTGATTACTACTTCTGGAGAAAAGGAAGATGCGGCAACAAGCTTCCTCCCAACGACTGGCAATCAAATTTCTCGGGCAGTGCATGGAGCTTTGACAAAGAAGCTGATGCGTGGTATCTTCATCTTTTCGCAAAGGAACAGCCGGACCTTAACATGGACAATCCGAAAGTCCGTGAGGAAGTCAAGGATATAATGCGTTACTGGCTTGATATGGGCGTTGACGGATTCCGTGAAGATGTTATCACATATATTTCAAAAGAAGAGGGACTTCCCGACGGTCTCCCAATACCTATTATCGGCGGTATGGAGCATTATATGGACGGTCCCCATCTTCACGATTATCTTGCCGAATTCCGCAGAGATGTGCTCGATCATTACGACTGTGTAACGATCGGTGAAGCTCCTATGATGACTACAAAAAAAGCACTTAAGCACATAACTGAAGGACCGAACCAGGTACTGAACATGATGTTCAGTTTTCAGCACATGGAGGCTGACTGTTTCCTTAACAGCTGGTTACATACGCCTTTCAATCTTAAGAAGCTTAAATCAGTATACAAAAACTGGCAGACAGAGCTGTACGGCGATGCATGGAACGCAAATTACCTTGAAAACCATGACCAGCCCAGAGTTGTAAGCCGTTACGGAAATGAAAAATTCAGAGTCGAAAGCTCAAAAATGCTTGCAACCATGTATATGTGCTTAAGCGGTACCCCCTTTATCTATCAGGGTCAGGAGATCGGTATGACAAATATCGAGCTTGATACAATCGATCAGTATGAAGATGTTTCTACCGTTACGGTTTACAATATGGTTAGTAAAATTCTTCCCGAGAAAACAACCATGAAGATGGCTCGCTATGCCTCAAGAGACAACGCAAGAACTCCTGTACAGTGGTCCGCAGAAAAAAATGCAGGCTTTACGACAGCAGAAAAGCCCTGGTTCCACATCAATCCCAATTATACAGAAATCAACGTTGAAGCGGCGGAAAAAGATCCTGATTCTGTTCTTCATTATTACCGTAAACTTATAAAATTCCGCAAGGAAAATGAAATAGTAATTTACGGTCAGTACAATGAGCATTATCACGACAGAAAAGATCTTTATGTTTATTCTAAACATTATAAGGATCAGAGAATGTTAGTCGTGCTTTCGTTCTCCGATAAGGAAATGCTCTTCAAAGCTCCTGCAGGTATTGATATTACAGATGCTGAAATAGCAATATGCAACTACAATGATCCGAAAAACAACGGAAACAGCTGTGTGCTCAAGCCTTACGAAGCAAGAGTTTACATGCTTAAATGAGGAGAACCACTATGGCTATAGTTAAATCTCAAGCATTCTTCAAATCAACAGACGGCAAGACAATGAGCCGTGTTCTGATATGGAAAGACGACACAACAGAGCCATGGGCAGTTCTCCAGATAGCTCACGGACTTACCGAGCATATAGGAAGATACGAGCGTTTCGCATGTTTTATGGCTTCAAACGGATTTGTTGTCTGCGGTAACGATCACATCGGTCACGGATTGTCGGCTCCGTCACAAGCAGAACTCGGCAACTTCGGCGAACCCGATTCCGATATACGTATGGTTGATGACATGCATGTACTGCACAATATCATGGAAAAGAAATATCCTGCTCTTCCCTATTATATACTGGGACACAGCATGGGATCTTTTCTCGCAAGGATATATGCATCAAACTTCGGTGAAGAGCTTGCAGGTCTTATCCTCTGCGGAACGACTCATATCAACAGTAAACTCTCAGTTTTTCAGGAATATGTATATCCGTTCAGTGACATGATAGGTAAAGATACATATTCATCCACGGGAAGCGAAATACTCGGAAAGCTTACTTCAAGATATTTCAAAGAAGATGATGTAAATGCATGGCTATCCGTAAGTATTGAAAATCGTGCTGAGGCAGATTCTGATCCGTATTTTGATTTTCCCATTACAAATGCAAGCTCAATGATCGTTGCAAAAATGCTTTTCAAAGCTTCTTCAGACGAATGTTATGCAATGATTACGCCCACACTACCCGTATTTCTTATCTCAGGCGGTAAAGATCCTATCGGTCTTTTCGGCAGAGGTGTCCTTAATGCTTGCAATAAATTTGAAGAAAACGGCATACAAGCCGACATGAAGCTTTATCCCGGGCTTCGTCACGAAATACTTAATGAGGATGCTTATCAGAATGTTTATGATGACATTCTCAAGTGGATAAACAATACATTACAAGGAGATTACCAATGAAAAAAAATTCACTTAACTTCGGTGAGTTCAAACAGTATGACAAAACATTTATCACCGCAGAAAACGGCATTGACGCCGAAAATGTCACTTCTGTAGCTTTTGCAGGTGAAACTCTTTACATTGCTCAACCCGATTGTATTATTGAATACAACGACGGAAAAATGAAGAAAATCAATGCAAATGTTTCTAAGCTTTTTGCTAAAGACGGCAAACTTTTCGCCGCAGCAGGCAATTCTCTTGCAGAAATAAAGAAAGGTAAGCTCAACATTATAGCAAAGTTAAACTCACCTGTCATTGATATGTCTGTTGCTCTTGACAAGTCAGTCTGGTTCATTACCGAAAATGAGCTTTTCCGTCTTGACGGAAATGATGCAGTTAAGATCGTTGACCTCCCCGAAGATACAGTTTGTCTTGCAGCACTTGACAACAAAGCTAAGTATGACGAAACTGTTTATGTCGGTTCTGCAACATCGGGTCTTATGTCAATGAAAGGCAAACGCCGTCATTGGGCAGAGCTTCTTCCCGAGATATCGGGAGCTCTGAGCAAAAAGATCAATTGTCTTGCAATTGATGCACTCGGCCATCTCTGGGTTGGCTCAGATGAAGGACTCAACATCTACGACGGCAGAAACTATTGGTTCAACGGAAATGATTTTTATTCCGTTCCCAACGGTTCAATAAATGATATGTTCTTTGCTGCTGACGGAAAGAAATATTTTGCAACAAAAACAGGAATAATCACTCTTACGGACGGTAAGATCTCCTATTTTTCATACGGTGTATGGCTCATGCATCCGAATGTTACTGCCATCACAGTTTCTGACAACGGAACAATGGCTGCAGTTACCCCCAGAGGCATCAGCATTATCACAGCAAAGATGATGACACTTGAGGAAAAGGCAAAGCATTTCGACGAGCTGGCTGACAAATACTATGTAAGAAACGAAGGCTACCATGTATCAAGAAAGCTTCGTAAATACGCAGATATGGACTCAGGCTGGCTTCCGAATTCAGATAATGACGGTCTTTTCACAGGTCTTTACTGTGCAAGCCAGTGCTTCCGTTATGCAGTAACAGGTGACGAAAAAGCTAAGTCAAATGCAAAGCGTGCAGTGGAAGCTATGATAAAGCTTACAGAAGTTACAGGCAGACCGGGCTTTACCGCAAGAGCAACAAGATACTCTCACGAGGAAAATTTTGCTACAGGAAACAGAGAAGAATGGCATTTTTGTGAAGGAAATCCCGATTGCGAGTGGCTCGGCGAAACTTCAAGTGATGAGATGACAGGTCATTATTATGCATACGGCATCTATTATGACCTTGTTGCTGATGAAGAAGAAAAGAAGAAGATCGCACAGGTCGTCAAGACCATTACAGATCACATTATCGACCACAACTTCCATCTTACCGACGTTGACGGCATTCCCACAACATGGGCTAACTGGGAGCCGGATCTTCTCAACAATGATGACAGATGGTATTACGAAAGAGGAACAAACTCACTTGAGATACTTTCATTCCTCAAGACAACGTACCATGTAACAGGTGATGAAAAATACAACAAAGTGTTTGATATGCTCATTAAAAAGCATCATTACGCAATGAACTGTATGCAGTACAAATGTGAAGACGGTCACGTTGCTCATATCGACGATCAGCTCGACTTCACTAATATCTATCCCCTGCTTGTGTATACAGAAGATGAAGCTCAGAAAGAGATTTTCAAGATGGGGCTTACTCATCACTGGGAATATGAACGTGTTGAACGTTCACCCTGGTTCAATATTACATACGGTGCTCTTACTAATAACAGCTGTGATATTGAAAATGCGGCAAAGTCACTTTCAGAAATGAATCTTGATCTTATCAGATTCCCCATATACAACAGCCACAGAAAAGACATCGTATGGGATACGGAGCAAGAGCCCATGGGCATTCCGGCACAGCTTAAATACCCTCTTGAATATTCTGCAAGAGTTCCTGTTCACTATGACGGTAATCAGTTCATTTGCGACTCCGGCTGTGAAGAATTCATTGAGGTAAATACAAAAGTCGTTAACCGTACATCTACACTCCCCGGTGCTCACGGTGCAAAAGGAACAACAGCAGCAATGCCTTACATCTATCTTCTTCCCTACTGGATGGGCAGATATTACGGTCTTTTAGGAGATTAAGGAGGAAATTTTTATGTTTGGTACAATATTAAGTTATCTTAAAGTGGTTCTTTCACCGCTTACAGCCCTTGTAATGATGATTTCATCACTCATCTGTCCCACTCCCCCTGCAACAGAAGAAGCAGAAATCATAAATGAATTCGGATTTTCACTTATTGATTCATTTCTCTGCGGTCAGGGTATTGAAGAAGAAAACGACCTTTTCTATGTATCAGGCTCACTTGCAGGCATTAAGCTAGGCTGTCTCGGCATAATTGACAAGTCAACAGGTGAAGTTATCAAGGAAAACCTTGATGCACTCCCCCTTGAATTCAAACAGCAGGATTATGACCATATAGGTGATATCTCCGTTCAGAACGGCATTATCTATGCTCCCGTTGAAAATAAGCCTGAAACACACCCTCTTGTGCTTATCTACGATGCTGAAACACTTGAGTATACAGGCACATATTATGCTGTTGACTGGGAATATCTCAAAGACGGTATCGCATGGTGTGCAACAGATGAAAACTATCTTTACACATCACAGTTCAATGAAGCTGACAGAATTGTTGTATATAATATCGACGATATGAGCCTTTCACACACCGTTGAGCTTTCAGAAACCTTACAGAGAGTTCAGGCAGGCGATGTCCTTGACGGAAAAGCATACCTCAACTGCGACCCCGAAGGAGAAAACAAAACTGTTTACGAAGTTGACCTTGCAACAGGCGAAGTAAAGCTTCTCTTTGACAGAAACACAACAGGTTTTGATACAGAAACCGAAGGGCTGTGTGCAGAAACAGATGAAAACGGCGAATTAGTTTTCCATATTTCAGATTACAACAAGATTGTTTCAACCTTTATAAGAACTTACAGACTCAAATAAATAAAAGAGTATGTAAAAAAGTGCAGACCGAAAAAAACGGCTACACATAAACATAAATTTAAAAAAACAGAAATTTTGTGAAGTTTATTCAATCTACACATTTTCCGTACCATTAAAAAAGGAGCTGTTTTTCAGCTCCTTTATTCGTTTTATTTTACTGATCCTCGCCAAAATCTGCGATATAAGCTTCTATGAGTTTTTCAGGCCAATCTGATACAGCTTCAAGCTTACCTGTGAAGAATCTCAATGTCTTAGGCTCATGTACAAATCTTAAGCCGCCGATAAGATGTCTGTGGTCGTAAAGCCATTTAACTCGGTCAATAACATACTCAGTCTGTGAAAGTGTAAATACTCGTCTGGGGAAAGCAAGTCTGACCATTTCAACTGATGCAATATGTTCAGTTCCATCGGGATTTCTTTCTTCCGAAAGTGTTCCTCTTTCCATGCCTCTGATACCGCCGCAAAGATAGAGAGCTGCAACAAGAGAACCTGCAGGATACTCCTCAGCAGGAATATGACCTACTACTTCACGGGCATCAATATGAGCACCAAGTCCGCCGCCCGGGGTGATCATAGGAACACCGAGTTTGTCAAGCTCTCTGACGCAGTGTGCAATAAACTGAGGACCCTGTGATATGATATCCATATCCATTGTTTCTTCAAATCCGATAATAAGAGCTTCCATTTCCTTAACTGACATACCGCCGTATGTAAGGAATCCTTCAAACATTGTTACAAAATCTTCCATCTCATGGAAAAGAGTTTCATCACGAACAAGAATTGCTCCGCCACGACCAAAACCGAACTTACGTGCCGAGAAATAAACGATGTCAAACAGATCCGCAATCATTCTTGTGATCTCTCTGATTGATTTATCTTTCATAGACTCTTCACGGGTCTTGATAAAATACAGGTTATCCTGAAGCAAAGACGCATCAAGAACAGTAAGAATACCGTAGGATTTTGCAAGTTCTGTTGCTTCTTTCATATTTTCGTATGAAATGGGCTGACCGCCGATAAGATTTGTACCTGCTTCAAGGCGAATATATGCAATATTCTCTGCACCCTCCCTTTCAATACATGCCTTTACCTTGTCAAGATCAATATTGCCCTTGAAAGGAAGATCGCTCTTTGAAACAAGTCCTTCATCTTTGACAAGTTCTTCAACTCTTCCGCCGAGACGGGTAACATGAGCCTTTGAAGTTGTAAAATGGTAGTTCATTATAACACAGTTACCCTCTTTTACAAAACGCTGAGCTATAATATGCTCACAAGCACGGCCCTGATGAGCCGGAAGAACATACTTGATACCGAAAATATCCTCAAGTTTGTCACGCATACGGTAAAATGTTTCACTGCCTGCATAAGCATCATCAGCTCTGAGCATGGCTGACTGCATATTATCACTCATAGCATTAACACCTGAGTCAGTGAGCATATCCATAAATATGTCACCATTATGAAGCATAAATGTATTAAATCCTGCCTCACGAAGCTTTGCAAGTCGCTCCTTTGCAGGGAGAAGTGTAAGTTTCTGAACTATTTTAACCTTGTGCATTTCCATGGGCACCGGTGCTCTGTTATAGAATTTGATTTCGGGCATTTATTTTTCCTCCGTTATGTTGAAATTCAATCACAATTAGTATATAATACATATCAGGATTAGTCAAATTGATAGTTTTGATAGTTATAATCAATTTTTTCAATGGAGGCAAAAATGGAAATAAGGAATCTAATCACATTTATAACTGTTGCGGAGGTGGGCAATTTCACAAAAGCAGCGTCAATGCTGGGGTATTCTCAGTCCACGGTCTCGTTTCAGATAAAACAACTGGAAACAGAACTTGACTGTATGCTTTTCGAACGGATCAACCATACGATAACCCTTACAAACCGTGGCCGTGAGCTTTTATCTTACGCTCATCAGATCAGAGCGTTAACTGATGAATTTAAAGAAAATTCAACGGCAGATTCTGTTCCTGAGGGACATATTCATGTCGTGACACCTGACTCAGTCTGCGAAGATATGATAAATACAAATTATCTTGATTTTCGTAAAAACTATCCGAATATATCTCTCAAATTCACAAATGTGGACACTGTGGCAATGTTCAGAATGCTCGATCACAATGAAGCAGACATAATGATGACTCTTGATAATCATGTATATCACAGCGATTATATAATAGCTAAAGAAGAGCCTGTCAGAATGAATTTTACGGCAAACCCCAACTCCGGATTTGCCTCGATGAAAAATCTGTCAATAGAAGATATAGCTTCGGAAGCATTTATATTGACTGAAAGAGGAATGGGCTACAGAAAGATCTTTGACAAAGAACTGGCTAAGAAATCGATTGAAATTGTACCTGCACTTGAAATCGGCAGAACAGACATCATAACAAAAATCATTGAAAAAGAGGATATGATCTCTTTTCTTCCCGATTTTGTTACTGACGAAAAAGTCAAAGAAGGTAAACTTATTTATCTTGACGTTACTGACATAAAAACAGATATATGGAAGCAACTTATATATCACAAAAACAAATGGATATCCGGCTGTATGTCAACATTCATCGAGTATGTAAAAAAAGCCGAATTCAGAATGTAAAAATCCCCCTTTCCGTTCACATCGGCGGAAAAGGGGTTGTTTTATTTATTGAGAAACTCAATGATACTGTTCCATACATTCATATCCAGAGCAGTCATTCGATCCCAATCAAAGGACGATATGAATTTCTTCTTCTGTTCCGGTGTTTCAAGGAGCTTTTTCTTAACATTCTTCTGCATCTCAGACATGAATCCTGCCATATATGCGACTGCATCCTGTGTATAATCCGGATTATGATCTTTATTATGTTCGAGAATGAATTTAATGTTCTCTTTTGTCTCAAGTGCATTTCTGAGCGTGTCATAATGCATTTTTCTGACTACCTTATCGTTATCGGAATAGATAAGCAGCACATCGGCACTTGTTTTGCTGAGCGTTTCAACAGAATCATAATCCGCAAACTCAGGATTTGAACTTTTCTCAAGCTTCATGACTTTTTTGCGGTAGACCTTGAGAACTCCGCCGAAAAAGGAATTAATCAATCTTTCAACAGAAGTAAATCCAGAAAGCACAACGACTTTTGCAATATGGGGCTGTAATGCGGTAATATTAAGACAAGCAAAACCGCCCCAACTGTGTCCGATAACAGATATTTCAAGTTCCTTAAAATCTTCTTCATTCTTAAGAAAACAGATGCAATCATTCAGATCACGCAATGACTGTGCCATTCCGTTTGTTGTTTCGCCGCCCGATTCCATGCAGCCTGTATGATCATAAGAAAAGACTTTATAACCGTACCTGCAAAGCATTTCTATCTCTTTCATGTATGAGCGATGACCGCCACCGATACCGTGATCGAAAACTACGAGTCTGTCGGGAATATATCCGTCGTAATAATAAGCATAGCCCTTAAGAGCATGCCCCATTGATGAACAGAATTCGTAAGGAATTTTATTCAGACCGTCAAAATCATCCGCAGAAAAATAAAAGACATTTCCCGTTTCATCATATCTCGTATAAGCCATACTGCGATAAATATCAAGAATCTGTTTATCAAAAATCATAATATCACTCCGAAACATGCTTATTATTTTCGTCAGTAACACTTCCGACGCAATGAGTTTTTACGGTGTAAGGTGAATCAAAAGTATTATCAGTAATTTCAGCTTCTCTCAGATACTCAAGCCATACAGCATGTGTTCCGTTCCATGCATTTTTAAATGTATTACCTGTCAACACAAGTTTACCGTGTACAAATTCTTCAGAATTTTCATTCATTACCTTAGGTGAATATCGAATTGACGGAGCTGACTCCCACGTACTGCCGTATTCACAGCCGATAACGAGATTATTTCTGAATACTATCTCATTTGTATAGCCCGATTCAAACCAGAAATTGCAATCATCTTCAATCAGCAATGCTGGTCCCCAGAGATTGCGAAATCGGTTATTTTCAATAATGACTTCACCTCGTGTAGTGCAAAGTATTCCACGGCCTGCCGTAGGTCCGAAATCGCAGTTGTGTACATACAAATCAGGTGTCCATGTTGCATTCTCAACAACATCTTTACCAACTTCAATGCAGGGTAAAGCTCTGTCAAGGTATAGTTTTATGTCTGTATCATTGTTCTTTTTATACTGCAAAACCTTTGTGCATCCGTAAGGAATGAGGGTGTCCCATCTGACAAATTCAAGCTCATCACCCGATTCAAATGCCTTAAATCCCCATGTTTCGTTATGCATGAAGCGGACAACAATACTGTTTTCACTATCGTTTTTTTCAACTATCCTAAGATGTGTTCCGTGAACATTTACATAATCGTCCTGTGCACCACGGGCTTTGCAACCGTCAATTACAAGTTTACCCTTACAACCCGAAAACTGAAAGAAATCAGCAGTACTGGCAATGGTTCTTCCCTCTCCCGGTGTAAGATCACAATTACGGAACGATACATTTTCACAAAACTGCGAAACCATACCCAGACCATGCATAAATTTTATGCGAAGACGTTCAAAACTCAGATTTTTACAACGCTGAAAAAGACTTCCTGTCTGATCACGGACAATATTACGTGTCTGAAAAACGCAGCCTACAGGCAGCGATACTTCTTTATTTTTCAATTTAACCCTCAGTGTATCTGCCGTTATCTGCTCGATTTTTTCAAAAGGCAGATCTTCACGTCTGAAATCACTGCATGTTTCACTAACAGGATCAAAAATCTTTATAAGTCTGCGATTTCCTATGTAACTGTCCTGCCAGTAAGGCTCACCGTTTTTATCGGGTTCACCCTGCCAGATCAGATCACTTCCGGCTACACTAAAAAGACATTCCGAATTGATCTTTATGTCATAAACACCGTTATCCTCAGAAAGAACCGTAAACTCAGCCATTGTGGGGCATGCATAATCAACAGCAATATCTTTGACTGTTACATTCTGACAGTTATCAAAAAGAAACGGAGTCATTTTTCCGTGTACAATTATCGTTGCACCGTTGCCGTCGATGGTTATATCATGCTTATTGTTCAGATAAATTGCAGTTCTTCGTGTTCCGTCGGGATTTTCGTGTTTCTTAGCAGAGTTTGTGCAGTAATATCCCGACAATTCAAAGGAATCGTCCTGTCTGACATGGTATATTTTGTTTTTTTCAAGAACAATGCCGGCACCGTTCTGAATATCAAAAAATATATTACTTAATTCATTCATATCTTATAAATCAAACATCAATTTAAGCCAACGTTTAAGACTGTCCATCCATACGCTGTTGTAAGCAATAACATCCGTTACATCATCAACGGTGTGTTTGTCGCATGTGGACAAACCATGTCCTCCGTAAGGATAAATATGTAATTCAACCGGCACGTTATTTTCAATAAGTGCATTTGCATACAAAATACTGTTGACTACGGGAACAGCACCGTCCTCTGCAGTATGCCATAAAAATGCAGGAGGAGTATCGGCGTCAACATTCTTGTTGCAGGAAAAATAATCTTCCTGCTCTTTATTCTCAGGTGCGTGTCCTAACAGATTAAGAAAACTGCCCTGATGTGTGCAGGTAAAATCAGCCGTAATAACAGGATAAGAAAGAACTGTCGCATTTACCGGCTTGCTTTCGGGGAATACATCTCGGACTTCTTTACAATCATACATTGTTGAATAGTGTGCGGCAAGATGTCCGCCCGCAGAGAACCCCATTATTGCGACCTTATCAGTATCACAGTTCCATTCCTCTGCCTTGCTGCAGATAAGCTCCATAGCAGCCGCTACTTCACGTATCTGAGTCGGGAAACGGTGCGGAGCACAGGAATATTTCAGAACAAAACAATTGAAGCCCTCCGGCAGAAAGTGAAGTGCAACAGGTTCCCATTCACGCTCGGAACAGCCGCCGTATCCGCCTCCGGGACATATCAGCATACACGGTCTTTTCTGATTTTGCCTGTTCATTTCAACCATGTTATAAGGCAAATAAATATCAAGCGTAGGATCAGCATTATTTTCGCCTAAGAAATCAAAATAATTTTTCAATTCAAGTCGTTCATGCTTCATGATATTACCTCTTTTTATTACTTGGCATTTTTATTGTAACACTGTTTTTATCAGAATTCAATTATCTGTTTATTGTTGAAAAATTTTTCAACAGAAATCTTCAGATCATCATCAGACGATGCCGAAAGCTTGCCCTGAGCATAGTTATCTCTTCCGCCGCCTTTACCGTTAAAAGTGCTGTTAAGGCAGCTAACGATAGTTCTGACATCGTTTTCAGAACTGCTAACGACATAAATATAGCTGTTTTCTTCTGTTTCCGAAAGAAGAATGCACTTTCTTATTCCGCTTTCAATTAGATTGTTTGAACAGGCTCTCAGGTCATCATAGGACATATTCTTGCCAATTGAATAGGCACAGCCGTTGATGTTTACAGTCTGAAGTTCGGCGAGAGCAAGTTTTCTTGAAAGCTTACCGTTTTCGGATTTGAGATAGTTTGCAGTTTCCTGAAGTTTTTCAACAAAATCGGCAATACTGTTTCTTTTTGCTGAAAGCAGATTCATAACCTGCTTAGCTGATGAATGAAGTGTCGAATAATCATAAAAAGCATTGATTCCCGCAACCATTTCGATTCTTGTTCCTTTTTTGTGCGGACAAAAATCGATTATTTTTATGATTCCGATTTCACCTGTAAATGCAGGATGCGGAGCACAACATGCACAGCAGTCGATACCCTCAATTGTGATAAGTCTTATGCCGTCTCTTGGTTCGATTTTGCTTCTGTAATCTGTATTTATAAGTTCCTCTTTTGTGGGATAAGATGCTGTAACGGGTGCATTTTTGTAAATCGCCTTGTTTGATTCAAGTTCAACTTTTTCAATGTCTTCAGCAGTGAGAGGTCCGCTGAAATCAACGGTCATAGTTTTTTCACTCATATGGAAGCCCACATTGTCATAGCCGAAAAGGCTATGCACGATACCTGATACAATATGTTCCCCCGAATGGCTCTGCATTCTCGAAAAACGCAAATTCCAGTCAAGCTCACACTTCACCTTTTCACCCGTTTGAAAGGCTTTATCTGTTTTATGATAAACCATTCCGTCTTTTTCCTGAACATCAAGGACATTTGCACTGTTAATTGTGCCTTGGTCCGGAGCCTGACCTCCGCCTTCGGGGAAAAATGCAGTTTTATTTAGAACGACATAATAAAACCCGTCTTTTTCTTCACAGGAAAGTACATCTGCAGTGAAACTTCTGCAATAAGCATCTTTTTCAAAAAGTCTTTCAGTCATTTTTATCATTCCTTAAAAAAGAAACAGGAGTAGATAACTCCTGTTCTGTTTTATTTTACTTAAGTTTTTCTTCAAGAAGAGTCTTGATGACTGTGGGGTCACCAGCACCTTTGAGTTCTTTCATGCAAGCACCGAAGAGAGCCTGCATAGCCTTGACCTTACCGTTTTTGTAATCTTCTACAGCCTGAGCATTATTTGCTATAACTGCATCAACAATACCTTCAACTGCAGATGAATCAACCTGCTTGTCAAGACCGTTCTGCTTGCAGTATTCCACGGGGTCTGCACCGTCTTCGATCATTGCGATAAGCACTTTCTTACCTGCATTTCTGTTTATCTTGCCGTCAGTAACCATTTTGATGACAGCAGAAAGGTCTTCTGCGGTAATATCAAGCTCACCGATCGTTTTTCCTGCCTTACGGAGAATACCCATACAGTCAGTGAGGATATATGCTGCCGTATCTTTCATATTACAGCCGAGAGCAACCGTGTCATCAAGAAGTCTGAGAATCTTGTTGTTTGCAAGAAGCATATCGATTTCTTTATCGGAAATACCTGCTTCTCTGTACTGTTCAGCTTTTTCGTCAACAGCAGTGGGCTTTGCCGCCTTGATTTTTTCAAGCCATTCATCATCAATAATGATAGGCATAAGGTTTGCATCGGGGAAATAGCGGTAATCAGCCTCAGTTTCCTTGTTTCTCATTGCAAAAGTCTTGCCGCTAACGTCGTCAAATCTTCTCGTTTCCTGTACAAGCTCTTCTGTTTCAAATTCAAGCGCATCAATATGACGCTGTGATTCATACTTTATAGCTTTTTCAATGGCCTCAAATGAGCTCATGTTCTTTATCTCTGTACGGACACCGAATTCTTCACTGCCTTCGGGACGGACAGAAATGTTTACGTCACAACGCATTGCACCCTCTTCACACTCTGAAATTCCGCCTGAACGGAACATATTCTTAAGTTTGTTAAGGTAAGTTACTACTTCTTCGGCACTGCGAAAATCGGGCTGTGTAACGATCTCAATAAGAGGAACACTGGTACGGTTGAAGTCAACAAAAGATGAATTACCGCCGTGAACAAGCTTACCTGCATCCTCTTCCATGTGAATCTGCTTGATTCTGATATCACGGACACCCTGAGAAGTCTTGAGAGAAACAAGACCGTTTGTACAGATGGGATGATTAAGCTGTGTTATCTGATAAGCACAGGGCAGATCGGGATAATAGTAGTTTTTCTTATCAAATGTTGTGTAACGGCTGATCTCGCAGTTAAGCATAAGACCTGCTGTTACAGCTAATTCAACAACTCTCTTATTCATTACGGGAAGCATGCCGGGCATTCCGCAACAAGCAGGACAAACACAGTCATTAGGTTCTTTTGCTGCAGAATGACCGCCGCATGAGCAGAATATTTTTGATTCGGTACTTAACTCCACATGAGTTTCAAGGCCGATGACGAGTTCATAATTCATAATCATTCACCTTTCCTTTCAACAATGTGTGCAAGACTGAGAAGCGTGCTTTCACTGAACTGCTTGCCCATAAGCTGAACACCGCCGCTTACAAGAGCAGGAATACCGATAAGGTTTGCCACTGATGTAAATACGCTTTCAGCGAATACTTTTCCGAATGCATCATGAATATCATAAGCTTCATAAGAAGTTTTACTGCACACGGGGGTAAGCACTGCGTCATAACCTTCAAAAAGCTTTGCCATACCGTCTGCAACGACACGTCGTACTCTGAGAGATTTATCATAACAGTCTTTATATCTGTTTTTTGAGAGAACATCAGAACCGTAGAGAATAACTGCCTTTGTAAGGAAGTTGAAGCCTTCTGTTCTTGAGTTTACATAAAGCTCGTCAATATTTCTGTATTTTTCGGCTCTGTGACCGAATTTAACACCGTCATAACGGGAAACGTTGTTACATGTTTCAGCACACATAAGAATCTGCCATGCAGTGTTTGCAAGCTCAAACAGATCGCATGAGATTGTCTCAACCGTAACACCGTTTGCATTAAGAGCTTCTGCAAAAGCAGTTACTTTTGCTTTTGTTTCGTCGTCTGCTTTGTCAAGAAGCTCCTTGATAATGCAGACTTTCTTGCCCTGTACATCAGTAATTGAATAATCATAGCTTTCTGCGGGAAGGCTTGTACCGTCCTTGTCGTCGTGACCTGCAATGACATCCATGATCTCTTTAATATTTTCGGCATCCTTTGCGTAAACACCGAGCTGCTCGCCTGAGGCGGCACATGATATTATACCGTATCGTGAAACAGTTCCGTATGTGGGTTTTAGAAAGTCAACGCCTGAAAGAGCAGCTGCACGTCTTGTTGAACCGTTCATATCAACACCGAGGGCAGCCTTTACTTCACTCTTTGCAACAAGCTCTGCCGATGCACCTTTGAGAGTACCTTCCTGCGGTGCATAGTGTGAGAATTCACCGACAAGATCAAGTCCGAATTCACCGACACTTGCTTTTCCGGATATTTTATAGCCTTTTTCTTTAAGTTTAACAACAGCATCTGCACTGAACAGGGGTTTGAAGCCCTCCATAATACGTGAACCTGCCGCTGTCTGAGAATCTTTCACAAGAATTGTATCATCAACGGCAATATTACCGTTATCAAACAACTTAGTTACATAGTTTTTCATTCTGCACACCTCACTTTACCAGTCTGGGTACTTGCCAGCTGTCTTCATTACGTTCGGGAGCACCTTCAAGAAGACTTTCTCTTGTAAAGGGCTGTTTGCGGACATCGTCACGAAGGATATTTGTCATTTCCATAACATGAACCATTGCTTCAACATTTTCCGTGTCACAAGCTCCGAGTTTCTTTTCACTTTCACTCATATCAGCGAAGATATTCTGCATAACAGCTTCTTCATCTTCCGTAAGGGATATCTGATTAAGCTGCTGTGCGTTTGAGAATGTGGAACGCTTGCCCTGAGACTGTCTTGAACCTGTTGAACCGCTTGCAGTCTGACGCTGAGCAAGAGCACTGCCTGAGCCTAAGAGATGAACATCCTCGAGCTGCTGGTTTGTAACTTCTGAGGGAGCACCGAGGAGAAGATCCTGAGCATTGCCGTTGAGAGGGAATGCGATAACATCAAGAATCTTTTCTTCATCTGTAAGAAGCATTACCATACGGTCGATACCGGGTGCCATACCTGCGTGGGGAGGAGCTCCGTACTGGAATGCAGTATAAAGTGCATTGAATCTCTTTTTAAGTTCAGCTTCATCATAGCCTGCAATTTCGAATGCCTTTTTCATGATATCTATATCATGGTTACGTACAGCACCCGATGCAAGCTCGATTCCGTTACAGACAAGGTCATACTGATATGCAAGAACCTCAGTGGGATCTTTTGTCATAAGAGCTTCCATACCGCCTTGGGGCATAGAGAACGGATTGTGAGTAAAGATCGTTTCGCCGGTTTCTTCATCATCCTCGTACATTGGGAAATCAACAACAAAACAGAATTCAAAAGCATCATCACGAATAAGGTCAAGCTGTTCTTTTCTTGCGAGCCATGTACGGATAAGACCTGCTTTTTTCTCTGTATCATTCTTCTTGTCATCACAGATGAAGAAGAGAGTTTCGCCCTCTTTGACACCTGTTAACTCTGTTATCTCAGTCTTCTGAGCTTCACTGAGGAACTTTGCGATAGGACCTGCAAAAACACCGTCTTTAAGCGTGATATAACCGAGACCGCCGAGACCTACTTCTGCGGAAGTGGCATATTTAAGAGAATCTTCAAAGAATTTCTTTGACTTTCCTTTACAATCAGCAACAATACCTCTTACAGGTCTGCCCTTGAATGCGGGAAAATTGACCTGAGCGAAGAAATCAGTAAGATCGCATATTATGAGAGGATTTCTCAGATCGGGCTTATCCGAACCGTATGTCATCATTGCATCGGCATAAGTGATACGGCGGAAAGGCTTTTCTGTTACTTTCTTATCCGAAAATGTCTTGAATGTATCGTAGATAACGTCTTCACAGACATCAAGAACTTCTTCTTGAGTTGCGAAAGCCATTTCAAAGTCGAGCTGATAGAATTCACCGGGTGAACGGTCAGCACGTGCATCTTCATCACGGAAACAGGGAGCCACCTGGAAATATCTGTCGAAGCCCGATACCATAAGAAGCTGTTTAAACTGCTGAGGAGCCTGAGGTAATGCATAGAACTTGCCGGGATGCTTACGGCTGGGAACAAGGAAGTCTCTTGCTCCCTCGGGTGATGATGCGGTAAGGATAGGCGTCTGCATATCAAGGAAGCCCTTGTCTTCCATCTTATTTCTAAGATGTCTGATAATCTTTGAACGCATAACAAGGTTGTTATGGTTCTTGGGATTACGAAGGTCAAGGTAACGGTATTTAAGACGGAGCTCATCTTTGCTCAGTCTTGAATTTCTTACTTCAAAGGGAAGCATATTCTGAGATTTACCGAGAACCTGAAGTGAATCTGCAACCAATTCAACATAACCTGTTGCAATCTTCGTGTTAACGGTTTCATCATCACGTTTTTCAACAACACCGCTTACAGAAATAACAGTTTCACGGTTTACATTTTTAAGAAGCTCCTCGTTATGGATAACAACCTGAGTAACACCTGTGTAGTCACGAAGATCAACAAAGATAACACCGCCGTGATCTCGTACAACATCGACCCAGCCCGCAAGCTGAACTGTCTGACCTATGTGCTTGTCACAGATGTCGTTACAAAATAGAGTTCTGTACATACAGCATTCCTCCTGTTTTAATACAAAATAAAATAGTCCCGGGGAATATAAAATATTCCCGGGACGAGCAAACAAAATTTAACCCGCGGTGCCACCCGCATTGATACGCCGAAACGCATCCTCTTTTAATATAAAATTTTAAAACATAAACAGAGTGTTCCCAAGCTTACTACTCATCTCAGATACGCTTTCAGTCGGTGACGCATCCTCCCTGACAGACTTTCCGAAAAAGCTGAGTCTCTGTTTATATTATAGCAAAAAAATTCAATTTGTCAACAGGAATTTTTTAACTGCATCTTATAGCAT
>CAZTFS010000002.1:0-10846 GCA_964613045.1 uncultured Eubacteriales bacterium | reverse complement strand
TTTTTAACTGCATCTTATAGCATACAGATGGTAAATAACCGAAAACACATTATTCAGCTTTAAAATATAATTTTTTTGTACAATATGGTGTTTAGCACTTGACTTTGATCTGATTTTTTGGTTAAATATAGAAGTAATATTATATTGGGAGGTATAATAAATGAAAAATTTCAAAAAAATTCTCAGTATTATGCTTGCAACTGTTGTACTTATGCAGCTCGGAATGCTGTGCATTGGTGCAAGTGCGGAAGAAACCGATGACTACACTATCGTTTCACCCTATGAGGATGTTATCTGGAGCGGCGACGATGCATGGGGTGCTTACAAAGGCACTCTGCATACCCATACGACCTACAGCGATGCTGAAGAATCTCTTCCTGTAATGATCAAAGAATACTACAATCAGGATTATGATTTCGTTGCAAACGCTGATCACGGTATCACAGGCGTTGAATGGAACAAGACCCCTGAAATGCAGTTACTTTATTTGTATCAGCCGATTATCGGTAATGTTTATGAGCATCTTACAGATGAAGAGTATGAGGCAATCACAACCGGAACTTATGCTCTTTATGACGGAACTATCAGAAACAAGAAGATGGTCTGCGTTACAGGTGCTAACGAATTAAACTACATTTCTCTTACAAAAAACCATGTTAACGGTTATTTCCTTGACCCCTCAGTAGGCAACGGATTCCCCGGTTCAGAGAATGAGCTCGGTTATGAGGAAGCAGTAGCTTTTATTGATGAAAACGGAGGTCTTTCACACATTAACCACCCCGGTGACTGGATGGATTCAAACTCTAATCCCGATGCTGTCAATGATGAATATAACATTGAATTTTTCGGAGATCTTATTCTTAAATATGATTCCTGTCTCGGCACCGAAGTATTTAATGAAAGAAACGGAACAACAGGTTATGACAGAATTTTCTGGGATAACTTACTTATGTATACTCTTCCCTACGGCAAGACTGTCATAGGCTTCAGCAATACTGATGCTCACTTCCTTTCTACAGTTGACAGCTCCTTCAGTATTTTCATGATGGAAGAAAATACAGTTGAAAATATCAAGGAGACAATGCAGAACGGTGCATTCTTCGCAGTTACAAGAATACTCAGAGCAAATGATACTATAGGTCCCGAAGAAGAAATCAGTGTTGCTAATACCGACCTACCCTACCCCATGTTTTCAGAACTTACCGTTGACGGTCACAAGATCACTGCAGCAGTAACAGATGCAACATATGTACAGTGGATCGCAAACGGTGAAGTTATTTCAACAACGGCAGTTGACGGCAACGGTTCAGTTACTCTCGACCTTGACACCATCGACGGTGCAGAAGACTTCCAGTATGTAAGAGCAGAAGTTTTCGGTGAAGGCGGTGTCTGTATTTCACAGGCACTTGTAATTGATGACGGCAGCGAACCTCTTGAGTTCAAAGAAAAAGAGCTCAGTGCACTTGAAAGCTTCATCATTAAATTCAAAGGTACAAAGCTTTACACAATTTTTGATGAACTTATAAAAGCGATCAAGGGTATCTGATTTAAGTTCGGACTTCGTCTGAAAAGTCGCACAATTTAATAATACCAAACATTAAAAATGGCTTGATATCTGTTAACCGCAGTTATCAAGCTTTTTTTCTACATAAAGAACACACAATGTTGATAATATATAAAAGTATTTTATTTAACATATTGAATTTTGTACATGTATAATATATAATTATACTATCAATAAATTTGTCGGAGATAAGAATGACTGAAAATAATGCTGAAATAAAATACCTGTTGGGAATCGATGCCGGCGGAACAAAAACTGAATTCCTGCTTACAGACATTGACGGCAGAGAGATAAAACGTGTCATACTCGGTGCGGCAAATCCCGTAAATAAAGGATTAGAGAATACAACAAAAATTCTCGGAGACGGAATTACTCAGGTGTGTGTCGGTGTTGAACGCCGTAAAATATCAGTTTTTGCAGGTATTGCAGGCGGAATAAGCGGTAACAACAGAATGATTATAAATAAATTCTTGTCGGAATTCTCATTCGGTTTTTTTAACAACGGAAGTGATACTGACAACGCAATTGAGAACTCACTCAAAGGCGGTAACGGTATAGTTGTAATAATGGGTACGGGTATTGTCGCTTTCAGTCAGAATAACGGTATCAGGCATCGCATCGGCGGCTGGGGATATCTTATCGACAAGGGCGGCAGCGGTTTTACATTCGGTTCGGATGCGTTAAATTCAGCATTTGAACATTATGACGGAAGAGGCGGCAGTAATATCATTTTACAGCTTATTGAAAAAAAGCTCAATAAACCGCTGAAAGATTGCATTTCTGATATATATTCGGGCGGTGCGACCTGCGTGGCATCATTTGCACAGACTGTTTTTGAGGCATTCAGAATGGGTGACAAGGAAGCCGAAAAAATCATAGACAGGAACATTTCCGAGGTTGCAAAAATTATCCGTACTGCAGGTTCTTTTGTCGGCGGAAATAAGAAAGTAGTGCTTTGCGGCGGATTGTGTCACGAAGAGGATATCCTGAAGAAATTTTTATCAAACAGGCTTACGGATGAATACCGTATTGAATTTTCTGCTGAACCAATGGTAAACGGTGCTGTTGCACTTGCAAAAGCAAATATCAGAAAAAACGGAGAATAATTATGCTGAAAACCGAAATGCGTAATCCCCTTACATATAACATTGATGAGATGTCAACATACGACATGCTGAAAATAATAAACGACGAAAATCATAATGTTATTTCTGCAATAAATAAGGCTTTACCCGAGATTGAAAAGGCCTGTGATATGGTAACCGAAGTTATTCTGGACGGCGGTAAGGTCTATTATATCGGAAGCGGAACATCAGGCAGGCTTGCAGTATGTGATGCTGCCGAGTGTCCTCCTACTTTCGGAGTTCCTTATGATTTATTTAACGGAATAATTGCAGGCGGTGAACAATGTATGTTCAAAGCCGCAGAAAATGCGGAAGATGACCCGGTTATGTCTGTTGATGAACTGAAAAAACGTAATTTCACCAACAAAGATATATTAATTGGCATATCTGCATCAGGTTCTGCCGCATATGTTATTGCTGCCGTAAAATATGCCCGTGAGTCGGGAGCCAAGACAGTTGCAATAACGAATAATACTGAAACCGAACTCGGTAAGGCTGCAGAAATTGACATCTGTGCCGATACCGGTGCAGAAGTTATTACCGGTTCTACACGAATGAAAGCAGGAACTGCACAAAAAATCATTCTCAACATGATTTCAACTTCATCAATGATCAAATGCGGTCATGTCTATGAAAACATGATGATAAATCTTAAACCCACTAACAAGAAGCTTAGAAAAAGAATGATCGGTATTGTTGTTGAGATACTGCGATGTTCCGAAGAAGAAGCTGAGATGCTGCTTAATGACAATGAATGGAATATCCGCAAAGCTGTCGAAAAAAGGTGAACTGAAATGGCTGTTTATAAAATTGCATCTGACGGTGAAAGCGACTTTATCATAGTTGCTCATCAATATGCCGATGAAACCATACGTTATGCGGCATCTCAACTTCAAAAATATCTTCTCAAAGCAACCGGTGCGGCAATTCCCTATTTTTCGGATCGCTGTCCGAAGAGAAGTGCCGAAATTCGAATTGGTGCAAATGTCCGCAATGAGACAAAAATTGAATATGATATTCACGATGAGGGCTTCTTTATTCGTGGTGTCGGAGAAAATATAACAATTACCGGCAAGACATCAAGAGGTGTGCTTTACGGTGTTTACCGTTTTCTTGAAATTTTTTGCGGATATAAGTGTTTTACAAAAGAAATTGAAACAATAAACAACTATGATACTCTTGAGATCGAGCTTGATGAAATCAAGGAAGAACCTGCATTTGATTTTCGTGATGCATATTTCCGCAATGCCTTTGACGGTGGGTTCAGCTCTAAGAACCGTCTTAATTCGGGACTGTGTGATTTGTCAAAAGCTAAAGGCGGCAGAATGAAGTGGTTTAATTTTCATCATTCTTTCTGTGACCTTGTACCCGAAAGCAAATATTTTGACGATCACCCGGAATATTATTCAGAAATTGACGGTATAAGAACAAGAGACAGTCAGTTATGCCTTACGAATCCCGATGTAGCACATATTGCAGAAGAAACACTGCGTAATTGGATAAAAAACAATCCCGAATGCACCGTATTTTCCGTTGCTCAGAACGATAATCCTCTCAGATGCAGATGTAAAAATTGCCTTGCAACAGAAGCTGAAGAAGGAAGTCCCGCAGGACCTGTCATCCGATTTGTAAACAAGCTCGCAGATTCAATCAGGAAGGACTACCCCGATGTTCTCCTGCATACATTCGCTTATATGTATTCCCTGCCTGCTCCGAAAAAGGCTGTTGCAAGAGATAATGTAATTGTCAGAATATGTTCCATTGACTGCAGATATGATAAACCCTTTGAGGTTCTTGCAAAAGAATATCCTGACGGCAACGAAGCTGTATTTGTAAATGCACTAAAGGATTGGAAAAGCCATGCAAAACAGCTCTATGTGTGGGATTATGCAACGAATTTCGAAAACTATCTGCAACCTTTTATACATTTTGACACACTGACTCAAAATATCCGTTTCTTTAAGCGTACAGGTATAAAAGGTCTGCTTGAACAGGGCAATTTTGCTTACGGCGGCGGTGCATCCTGCGACGACCTGAAAGCATATATCATAAGCAAATTACTGTGGGATCCCGATATAGATACACATAATGAGATTCACGATTTCTGTAAAGCGGTTTACGGCGAGAAGTCGGGAAAATACATTGAACAATATGTTGCTCTTATGAACAATGCATGTTCCTGTGCAAATCTGTCTATTTATCAGCATCCGGATGCCGGATATATCTCTGATGAGCTTGTGGAAAAAGCTGATGATTTATTCCACAAAGCTTTTGAAAGTGCAACATCGGAAGAGAACCGAAAACGCATTGAGCGTGAATATCTGGCAATAAGATTTTTACAGCTTACACGAATGGAAACAGATACTCCTCACAGAACAGAAATGATCGAACAGTTTTTTAAAGACGTAAAATCCTTCGGTATTACAGAAATAATGGAGAGAACTTCGCTTGCTGTTTCTAAAACGAGTATGCTCGTCAGCCGTTACGCTAAAGAATTTCCTGTAAATTATCGTCTCTATTACATAATGCAATAAAAAAAACAAACCCCTTAGCGGAGCTTGTCAGTTGAGTTTTAATCCGTATACAAAGCTTGTCTTTTTTGTTTCTATCAATTCAAAACCGTATTTTTCATAGAATCTGCAAGCATTTTTGTTACCGTTCCAGACAGTCAGAACGATTCCCGGAACTCCTTTTTCTTTAAGATGGGCACACAGAGAATCCATCAGTTTTTTGCCAAGTCCCATGTGCTGATAATCGGGCAACAGGTCAATGTGAAGATGTGCAGGATACTCCGCTTTGTACTTTCCCTGTGATTCTACAGAACGGAATGCATCTCTGCGATGGGTAAACTCAGTTTTCTTTAACCTTGAAACATATTCATCAACATAAACAGTATAAAATTTATCAAAGTTTTCCGCACACAGCACATAACCGATCACTTTATCCGTATCGTCGGTAGCAACAAAACAGTTGTCAGGCTCTTTTTCTATAAAATAATTGCAATAGGTGTTAAGAATGAAATTGCAGCCTCGTTTTGACAGTCTGCAAGGACCGTCACTGTTAAGGCAAACATAGCGGACAGCTTCACAGTCCTTCGATCCATAGGGTCTTACAGTCATAATTTTCAACTCCACACTGATATCAATAAAAATTTTAGCATTAAAAACATTAAAAATCAAGATTCATTTTTATAAAGAACGGAGGTTATTCCGATGGTCTCAGATTTTGAATATCCGTCTGTCTTAAGCAAACTGATGATGTCGGATGCAGATATTTCAATATCTTACAGCAACACACGTCACACAGCTCATTGTGAACATACTCACCGCATTACAGATGAAAAATACATACTCAATATATCCGGCAAAAAGATCAAGGTTGAATGTTCGGGAAAAAAGAGTGCATTTTATGCTCTTTGTGATATTCAAAAACGTTTTGATGAAAACAACATTTCAGACGGTGAATATGTTTGCGTTCCGTCATTTCCTGTCAGAGGATACATTGAGGGATTTTACGGCACTCCATGGAGTCACGAATGCAGAAAATCCGTTATGACTCTTATGGCAAAAAACAGAATGAATACCGTTTACTATGCACCGAAAGACGACAGATATCACAGGGAGCTGTGGCGTGAGCTTTACCCTGAAAAAGAGCTTAAACAGCTTAAAGAGCTTGTTGACACTGCCACAGAGTACTATATGGATTTTTATTGGTGCATTGCACCGGGCTTGACGATGAAATACTCATCTGATGCTGAATTTAATGCACTTATTGAAAAATCAAAACAGCTTTACACTATCGGCATACGCTGTTTCGGTCTGTTACTTGATGATATAAGTGATGATCTTGAATTTTCCGAGGACAAAGAGCTTTACGTCGAAACGGTAAACGCACATATTGATATTATTGAAAAGTATTACTCCTCACTTCTTGAAATTGACCCGTCAATAAAGCTTACGGTCTGCCCCACCCTTTATCACGGAAAAGGAAATGAATATTACATCTCAAAGCTCGGACAGAATATATCTCCCCGAATTTCAATATTCTGGACAGGCAGAGATATTTGTTCACGTGAACTGACAAGTTCTGAAGCACTGAAATTTATTGAAAGCACTCATCACAAGCCGCTTTACTGGGATAACTACCCTGTTAACGATTGTTCAATGTACAATGAAATGCACATTTCTCCCATTATCGGCAGAGATTCAGATCTGTACAAGTACTCGGAAGGTATTATTGCAAACTGCATGGAGTATGCAGAGTGTTCAAAGATACCGCTTATTACGATTGCAGATTATCTGTGGGACAGCGAAAATTATGAGTCGCAGTTATCATGGAAAAACGCAATAAGACAGGTTATAGGATCGGAAAATGCAGATTATTTTATAGTTTTTGCAGACCACCTTTACACATCCTGTCTCAAAGATGCAAACTCTCGGCGAATGTATAAAACTTTTGATTCTATTGAAGAGGCATTCAAGAACGGAGATACTGACAAAGCTTATTCGCTTGCTTCCGAGTATATCTGCAAAATGAATAAATGCAAAGAATTTTTACAGAAAGATCTGCCTGTCTGCAGAGAGCTTGAAAAATGGTCACAGAAATTTTATGTTTCATGTGATCTGATCGAAAAAATATTTGATTTTCTGCAAAGCAAAAATGAGTCAACTGCAGAAGAGATACTTTTATTAGTCGATAAATATAACGCTATGCCTGCAAGGTTTTCAAACGATATAAATATAAAAGCTGAATTGAAAAACGAGCTTGGCATCGGCTGATATTAAATTTTTGTAATAAAATTATTTTATACGGAGGTTTTTTTATGGCAACCATCACAAGATTAATAGCGGCTGTTACAGCCGTGCTCACAGGCTTACCGTTGCTTGTTACTGCGGTATTTCAGAGTCTGACAACAACAGGCTACGACGCAAGACCAACAGAAGCAATCAGTGCAAACTTTCTTGAAGGCTCAGCTGACTTTATCGACGAAGCACAGGCTGACAGCTGGTCTGTAGGCTATGCAAGAAATGTCCTTACACCCGATGATGTGGATTCTTACAGGTATTTTCTCGGCGGATATCTCAAATTCCCTGCACAGGAAGCCACAGGAATCATCGATGATCTTTGCGTGAGAGCCGTCGTTCTTGATGATAATTCAGGCAGAGGTGCAGCCGCATTCGCATGGATAGACGGCGTAGGTGTTATGAATGCTGATATCAAAACGATAAGAGAAAAATTAAGCGACATAACAGGCGAAGGAATGCTGATAAGTATTGATGTAGGTGCAACTCATACCCACAGCGGTATTGATACGCAGGGTCTTTGGGGCAACATTCCCAACAGCGGCAGAGATGACAAATACATGAATGTTGTTATAGAAAAAACTGCCGAAGCCATAAGAGATGCATACAACAACCGCACTCAGGGACAGCTTTATTATTCATCAAAGGCTTGCCCGGAATTATTTGCAGACACACGTGCCCCTTATTCAATAGATGAAAACATTCATCTTTTCAGATTTGTACCCGATGACATCAATGCAAATGAAATATACATTGCCAATTTCGGTGCTCACCCCGTAAACATTGATTATTCGGACACACGCCTTTCAGGTGACTTCCCCTATTATGTGGAGCAGGCTGTCAACAGCGATAAAAATGCTGATTTCATGTTCATTCAGGGTGCTATCGGCGGCGGAATCTACGCAGATATGGGTACGGACAACGGTATTGATGCTGATCTTTCCGGTTATGAAAAGACGAAAGAGTACAGCCTCATTGTTGCTGATGTGCTTTATGAGCTTGCCGAAAACGGCGAAAGAGTTGAACCCATTCTCAATATCGTTCACAGTCATATTGATTTTGAGATAAACAATTTTATATTCAAGCTTGTTGAACGAGCAGGACTTTGTAATGCAACTGCGTTTATTGAGGACGGAACAGTATACATGACAAGTGAGATCGGTTATCTTGAGATAGGTAAAGACATCAAAGTTTTACAGGTTCCGGGTGAAGTAATGCCCGAAATAGTTTACGGCGGTTTCTACTCTGCCGATGAGGCATACAACGGAACTGAATATCCGTATGAAGCACTTATAACAAATTTCAGTGAAGACGATGATGTGCTTGTATTCGGACTTTGTAATGATGCGGTAGGTTATCTTGTACCCGACAATGATTACACAACATCAGGTGACGGTCACTATGAAGAATCAGTTTCCACAGGTTCAAAAAGTGCTTCTGCACTCTCAAAGGCATTCATTGAGCTTTTGGCTGAGTACAATAACTGATATCGGAGGTAATTCAATATGGAATTTTTAAGAATGCTCGGGCTTCCTGCTCTTGTTAGAAAAATCATTTCTGCACTTCTTACCATTATCATAGGTATCATGCCGGCATCTATGTTCACCACTGAGGAAGATGCATCAAAATATATGCTCACCGGTGATGAGATATTTACCTACGATTCTGGTGAAGAATGGACTGTTGGCTTTGCAAAAGAAGTTCTCACACCGGAGGATGTCACAGCCGACACTTACTATATCGCAGGCTACAATACAAACAATCCCGCTTTGGATATTCTTGATGATATGTATGCAAAGGCTGTTTATCTTGACGATAACACCGGCAGAGGCGGTGTGGTGATTTGTGCCATAGATTGCGTTGGCATAAGCAGGGCTGATATAAATGATATCAGACAGGCTGTTATTGAAAGCGGAAAAATCCCTGACTTAAAATCAATAAACATCTGTGCAACTCATTCCCATTCTGCAGTTGACACACAGGGGCTCTGGGGCAGTGCATTTTATTCTGACGGAAAAAATGATGAATTTATGCAGGATCTTAAAGAAAAAACGGCTAAGGCTATCATAAATGCTTATAATGCAAGAGAAAACGGCAAGCTGTATTTAGGAACCGCAGAAGCAGAAGGCATGCAGGCTGACACAAGAACACCTATTGATTATGATTCAACAGTCACAAGTATAAGATTTTCACCCGCTGACGGCGGTAACGATACATATATTGTAAATTTTGCATCACATGCTGAAATGCTCGGTGCAAAAACTACCGTTATAAGTGCGGATTTCCCTGCTTACATGGAACGTAAAATAAATCAGCAGACAGGAGCAAACGTTGTATTTATAAACGGTGCCATCGGCGGTCTTATAACCGGTGATAAAATTGAGCAGATACTTGACAAGACCATTGATTTCGATTGTCTTGCTTACACAATCGAATACGGTGAAAAGCTTGCTGATATCGTATTGAATATTACTAATGAAACAGAGCTTGAGCCTTTAATCAACGTAAAATCACAGACTGTAAGTGTCGAATGTGATAATACGGCTCTTCTGCTTGCACGTTTTATAGGTGTACTCAATAATGATGTATCAATTTCTGATAACAAAGAAATTTCCATCATCAGCGAAGTTTCTTTCATGCAGTTGGGCAATAAGCAAATTGGAATATATATGATCCCGGGTGAGCTTTATCCCGAACTTGAAAGCGGAAACTTCCTTTCAGCTGAAGATGCGGCAAACGGAACAGAAGCTGATTATACAGTGCTTTCAGAAATGTCAGATTGTGAACATAATTTTGTTCTCGGACTGTGCAATGATGAATTGGGTTACATTATGCCCGATAATGACTTTTTGCTTCATGAGTGGCTGCCGTACTTCAATATCGCTTATGATGAAGCTGACAGAAAACATTATGAAGAAACAAACTCTGTCGGTCCCGAAACAGCAAGAACACTGCTTGAGTCGATGGAAGAGCTTATCGAGTCAACAAAGCAATAATATTGAACTTAAACACTAAAGGAGCTGTAAAAAACAGCTCCTTTTTATGGCTTGAAAAATATACGCAGAATGAATAAACCTCACAAAAATCGAGCATTATATTTGATTAATTCAATTTCATTTACACTCAAATAGTTTATAAATTCAATTGCAGTTTCTCTTTCCTCACCGTCAGAAATTTATCTATGTATAACTGTGTGTTTGTACATCCAATTAATGTTCGCTAAATAATCAAAACCCCGGAGTTTTTCAGCTCCGGGGAAAACTTTATTCAATCAAGTTTTTATATCCGCTTTTATCGGGTATTACCAGTGTGCTGCACCGCACTCACAATACTGATATTCTTTCATGCCGAACAAC
>CAZTFS010000001.1:58671-98257 GCA_964613045.1 uncultured Eubacteriales bacterium | reverse complement strand
AATTTTTAACGCATTATTGTGCCAAAAGTTCATATTTTAAAGAAATACTTCCTTACGGGTAGTCGGCGTTATCCTTGCGGTCTGTTTCATCTTTTTGTTATTTTTCAAGTTGGCTGATAATATAATCTCCGACTTTTTGTGCTGATGAACCATCGGTTATGGTATGTATCATATTTTTGACTGCTGCACGTTCTTCTTTTGCAACGTCATTGTTGTTTATAACATTCCCGAGGAAAGTTATAAGCCCGTCTGTATCATAAATGTATTCGCCTTTGAGAATGTCAAGGGGCTTTTTGTATACAAATCCACGCTTGGCAATATATTCGTCTATGTCACCGATTGTAAGTCCTATTGGCTTGTCCGTCAGCAAATAATCGTAATATACAGATGAATAGTCCGTTATCATTGCATCACATCTGCCCAAAAGCTCATATAGCTGAACGTCCTTTTCCTTTAACGTGTTATCGTTGATAATAAAGAAATTGGAAAGTCCTTTTTCGCTGACTGCTGACATATCCTGCACAGGGTGAGGCTTGAGAACAAGCAGACAATTGTTTGCTTTAAGATACTTGTTGACTTTCGACATATCTTCAGCTGTCTCAATTGCAGGAATACCTGTTCCGCGGTTTTCCATTTCAAATCCGTCGACTTTTTTGTTTTTTGCGTTGTCATTTCTCTGACGGAAAGTCGGCAACCAGAAAATGACCTTGTCGTACTTAGCAAATCCGAATTTATCAAAAGAATCGTTTTCTTTAAGAAGCAGGTCGTTCCTCGGAAAACCTAAGAATATCATTTTATCCTTGTCAACCCTTGCATCGGAACTGAAATTGTCAGCGAAGAACTCAGATTCACATAACGCGGTTGTACAGCGGTTTTTGATGCAGTAAGTTCCGTTTGAGGCTTTCAGCGGCATTCCGTGCTGAAGCCAGAGTGAAATCCTGTCCTTACCGTAGGTTCCTAAAAACTGATTGCTGTATACAAGAGCCTTGGCGGTCGATATGTAATACATGTATTTAAATTTTTCTATAGCTGATTTTTCATATTTGGAGTAATTGAGGAAGGAAACATTTTTTTCTTTGAAATTCTTATACTTTGAAGCATCCTCACTCAGCCATACAAATTCGTATTTATCGTTAAGACCTTTTTCCAAAAGATATTTGTAAACAGGGTAGGTGTTACAGGTCATTTCAGGGTGGCTTTCAAAAATTATCCTGTTTTTTGTGGGTAAAAGTGAGAAACATTTCAGAATAAACTCAAAAACTTCATCTTTCAGAGCTTCAACTGTTCCCATATCACTGATTTTTGCAGTCAATGTGATATATTTTGCGTAAACAGCAGGACAGTTAACAAGAACGCTGCCTATGAGCATGACTTTGTTTTCAAATGCAGATCGTTTTTTACAGTTCTTTGCATATTTATAGAAAAAAGAAATATCATCAAGAATCCGTTTTTTTGTATTACCGTAATAGTATCCGTTTTTTATGCATTTTGTGAATGTAACGATTGCGGAATCAAGCGATGCAAGTGCTGTCCGATTTGCCAATTCATAAAGTCCCTTTTCGTTGAGAAATATAATTCTGCCCATAAATGCATCTTCACGGTCAAGATTTTTTATTCCGAACTTAGCACCTGTAATACTGACTGCATGTTTGATATAGTTATAATAAGGTTTTCTCAGTGTAACGATTTTTTTACACTTATAAATTACCTCGTGAATTCTTGCTTCATCTTCGTTTATTTTTCCTACAGGGTAAGTAATACCGTTGAAAAGCTCTTTTTTAAATATTTTGTTCGTGCTGGTACAATAATAATTTGCTCCCGGCTCACAAAGTTTTCTGAGATATTCGGTATTTGTCAGAACTTCATCTTTCATGGGACAGTCGTTGTTGAGTTTATCAATAGGATTACCCTGATTGTCCGTATAAAACATACTGCCGGATGCAAAATCCGCATCGTTTTTAATAAGTGCATCCATTAACTCTTTAAATGTTTCGGGAAGTATCAGATCATCACTGTCCATGAAATAAATATAATCCCCCTCAACTAAGGAGAGTGCAGCATTTCTGGCCGCTGAAACACCTCTGTTTTCAGTATGAACAACTTTAAATCTTGAATCAGCTGCAGCCCATTTGTCGCATATTTTTCCGCTGGAATCTGTTGAACCGTCATCAACCATAATAACCTCAAAATCTGTATATGTCTGGGCTTTAACGCTTTCGAGAGTCTTTTCAATATATTTTTCTACATTGTATACAGGCATGAGTACACTTATCATGTTAATTACCTCCTGTAAATCAGAATTTGTTTACAGTTCATACTCCTCGACCATAAAATTATAGAGTCGTTCACAGACTTTATTGTCGGGGTAGTCAAAGAATTTATTTTTTGCTTTTTCTCGTTCTTCTTCGTATTCATCATTGTCGGTTGCCACGTCTTTAATAAATTTTTTCAGATCGTCAATAGTGTAGAGATAGGGGCATTTATAATTTTCTTTGAATTCTTCGATAGTTTTATAGAACATATCCCATTTGCTGTTGAATTCATCAAAATCCTCAACTGTCAGTGCAATGGGTCTTTCAATCATAAGATAATCGTAATATACAGATGAATAATCCGTAATAAGAGCATCTGTCTGAGTAAGAAACTCATAAAGCTGAAGACCTTTGCTTTTTACAAAATCATTGTCGGCAATAACAATATTGCTCATGTTTTCGATTTTCATTACGCTTATATCCTGTGCAGGATGGGGTCTGAGATACAGAACGACATCATTCTGCCTGAGATATTCGTTTATCTCTTTCATTTCCTCATGTGACTTTATAACAGGAAGACCGAGAGGGAAATTATTTTCGATAGCAAAATCACTGACATTTTTATGCTGTCTGTATGTCGGCATCCATATTATATATTTAGGTGATTGACCTTTACGCTTACCTGCATTATCAGCTAATACATCTGTACGGCAATAGCCGATATTCCTCATATTTTCATCGGTATCACCGATATCATAAAAATGACGGTTGAAATGATAGGATGTGATCGTGTTTATATCAACCTCACCTTTTTGCAGATCATAGTTTTTTACTATTTTAAGGGGCATTCCATGACCGAGAAAAAACCGTTTCTGGTCAGGATGCTTTTTTCTTATATAATCGTTGCAATCAATTATGAACTTTGCAAAAAGAGTATAATATGCGTATCTGATTTTCTCTTTGATGTCGTCGGTTTTCTTTACGATACAGGTTATTTTTTTGCCGAAAAGCTCATCTCTGAAATCATCTTTTGATGGAACGACCCAGACTAATTTGTATTTTTTCTCAATCTGAGTATTTTTTGCAAGATACTTGAAAAACCAGTAGGTGTTATCGTTGAATGCCGGTATTGATTCAAATATAATAATATTTTTTCTGGGGATAAAATCAGTTACTGCATGAAATGCTTTTGATGCGATTTGTGACAGGCTCATATATCTGTCCTCCGATATTTTTATAATATTTATTTTGATGTGAGTTTTTTGATTGTATACAGTGTCTTAATGCCGAAGTATGAGATCAAGCAAGCGATTCTTGTACGCATTTTCGCTTTGCTGTCTGAAATTACCGATCTTCTGTGCTTTTTTATGTTTAATTTTATGTGTTTAATTCTTTCTTCCTGTCCCTCAAGTCCGTATAATTTCATCAGTGTCATCAGATTCTTTTCAATAATATAGTACGATGCGGCAGACTGCAATTTTATATCATCAGGTATAAGTTTCAGCATTTCATCACCTGTTATGACCATATCAAATATTTTGTCGGGATTTACAGAGTGCATTACGCTTTCATCGTTCTGAATATAGTAGTAGAGAGTCTTGTTTGACATTACCACCTTTTCAGCCTGCTGAAAATAATTGACACTTGCCAGCATATCTTCACCTATGGAATAATGATCGAAACTGAACTTGATTTTTTTTGCGTTGAACAATTTTCCCCAACATGCAGGTGCATATACATCAGAATGAAGCATTTTGCATAACGCATTGCATCCACTGTCTGTAAAAATATGATTATCAGAGTATTCTGTGTTTCGAGTTTTCTTTTCTCTTCCGTCATTCCATTTGAAAACATATCCGCACATTGCTATATCCGCACTGTATTCGCATATTAGTGAATACAGTGTCTGTACATATTCATCATGGACAAAATCATCCCCGTCAACGAAACAGAAATATTCTCCTGTCATATATTGCAATCCGGTGTTTCTTGCTTCTGCAACGCCTGCATTTGTCTTGTGAAAGACTTTGATTCTTGCATCATTTTCAGCGTATTTATCGCATATAGCACCGCTTGAATCTTTTGCACCGTCATCAATGAGCAGAATTTCGATGTTTTTATAGGTTTGATTGGTGAGAGACTCAATACATTTTGCCAGATAATTCTCAACATTATATATGGGTACTATCACAGATATAAGGGGTTGCATCATATCACTCCGTTCGTTTTTTCTTCAGCATACTTGAAAGATATTCTATAACAGTGTTTTTAAGATAAGTAAATGCTTCCACTTTGAAAATTGCAGATATTGCAAAGTATACAATTCCACCTGTCAGAACCTGAATTATAAGTGTTACAAGTGTTCCGGTTGTAAGGAACATACCTTCAATGTATACAATTCCTGCCATAATTGCTGAAATCAGTATTCCTGCGGACATATCAACAAACAGCTCTCTGTAACTGTACATTATCAGCTTTTTGTTCGGCATTGTATTTGCTATTGATGCAATAAGAGTTGTAAGTAATAAACTGTATGCAATTGCATCAACTCCGAAATTCATTACAGCAAAAAGAATGAGTATGCTGGAACCTTTTTTGATTATTTCAAGTTTAAGGAATATGTCGCTTCTGCCTACAGCTTTTATTGCCTGAAGGTTTGCTGTCTGAATCGGCTCAAAACAGTATGAAATACAGTATATCTGAAGGTATTTTACGCACGGAAGCCATTTTTCAGTAAGAAGCAGAGTTACAAGAGGCTCTGCAACAACTGCAAGACCAAACATCAGCGGACACATTATATATGCACTTGTTTTTATTGCACGTCGGGTAATGTTTTTTACATCGTTTGCTTTGTTCTGTGCATTTGCTATGGCAGGGAAGAGAACATTTGAAATGGTTGTATTGATGTTGGTGACTATAATATTAGGGATCTGCTTGCCTTTATCAAAAAATGCAAGGTCGTTTGATGTGTAGAGCTTGCCTATGATAAGTGTTCTCAGCTCGTTATAAAGTTCACCGATAAGAGAAGCAACCAGAATTTTCCAACCGTAGCCGAAAAGCTCCTTTAGCTTTGTCCATGAGAATTTTAATTCAGGCTTCCATTTGATAGTAACTCCGAGAATGATCGTATCTACGGTGGTGTTTGTCAGATACTGCCCCACAAGAGCCCATACGCCGTAACCTGCATAAGCCATCCATATGCCGACTACCGCCGAAATAACAGTGCCGATTATGGTTGAGAAGAAGAATTTTTTGAATATCATTTTTTTTGATACATACGCCTGCTGAACATTATTTATTGCCGTAAGCGGAATTCTCAGACCCAACACACGCAGAACAGGAGATAATAATTCGTATTCATCTCCGAAAAATGAAGCTATAACAGGTGCTGTGATGAATAGAATAAGGTAAATTATCAGTCCTGCACCTATCTGAAAATACAGAACTGTTGAAAAATCCACATTATCCGCATCTTTTTTCTGAATAAGCGAACTTCCGAAACCGTTGACGACAACGCAGTTTGCAAAAGTTATAAACATTGTTACCAATGTTATAAGTCCGTAGGCTTCGGTAGGAAGAAGTCGGGCAAGTACAACAGAAACGGCAAATGTAACGATCTGAGCAGTTATTCGTTCGCCGAATTTCCATATAAGTCCCGAAAGGACTTTGTTTTTAGTGTTATCCATTCTATTTTACTCCAATTATAATGATTAATGTTTATTATAAACCACTTAATTTGCATTGTCAACAAAAAACGGAATTGTGAATGCGGTCAAATGTGATTTTGCTAAAATTGAAAAAAATAATTTACAAATTAGAAATTATGTGCTATTATATATGCAATGATTAATTTTAAGGGGAAGTTTTTATGGATGAAAAAAAGAATGGTAATTTTTATGACGGTGATATTGTAATTGCCGAACAGCCCGTTCCCAACAATGACATACCTGATTATCAGATGACTGAAAATGTTCAGCCGAAACCGACTTTCAGCAAAAAAAATACACCAAAATCAAAAAAGCCCCGAAATGATGACGGCAGTACAAGGGCGATTCTTATTGCAATTCTTGTTGTGGGAATATGTCTTCTTGTTGTTTCAGTTATCGGCATGATAGGAGTGGGACTTAATTCCTCCTCGGGTTCTGCTGCTCAGCCTGAAACAACAACTGATTCTAATCAGGGTACTCAGGGCGAAGTTCCGCAGGAAACAACAACTTCTTCGAATGTTGTGGCTGACGGAACGACAAATGTTGTTGCAGATCAGACAACTGCTGTTAACAACGGTACTCCCGATTCTTCAAATACTGCTGTTTCAGCTCCTGCGAGTGATGCTGAATGGCTTGAATTCTTCAACACGGCTGTAAATAAACTCAAAACCGACGGACCTTCTTTAACAAAGGCAAAAAGAACACAGACTGCTGATATCCAGCTTTCAAATCCACTTGCTCAGGCTTATGTGTCAACCGCAAAGGACAAGTACCTTTCCGATGAAACGGTTAAAACTGACGTTGCAAAGGGTGATGTGGCATCTGCAAAAACAGTTATCTCTCCCGACGGAGCTGCTTTTGTATCCAATCTTGCAATGAGTGATATTAAAGCTATCAGTCAATCAACCGATGCAAACGGAAACTATGTAATAAATATCACTATGCCTGATGCAACAAATCCTGATCTGAACAGCAGCTATGCAAAAATTTTCGAGTTTATGCTTGTTGATGACGTTATGGATACTTATGCCCCGAACATGGGTGCAACAGTTTCCCGTGAAAATGTATATCTTAACTACAACGGTTGTTATGCTCAAGCTGTAATTACTCCTGACGGAAAAGTTGTAAGCTACTATACAAAGGTCAATGCAAATATGATACTCAAGAGTGCAAAGATCAGTATTGTTACAACAGACCTTGATGTCACTCTTTACAGTGATACTGAATATACAAATATTAACTGGTAAACTGCCTATCCGTGCAATGCAGAGATGCAGAGCACGGATATCTTTTTTTTGTCATTCTGTATCTGTAAAAAAATACGATCATTATTATGAGCATAACTTTCCGTAATAAGTTGTTTTGTGTATATATTACAAAATCATTCCGATGCAGTTGTGCTTTTTTTTTCGGTGAAAAAGGAAGGCGAAAATATTGACTTTGACATGGAATATGATATAATGTTGAATGTCGTACAGTTTGATGGTTGACAAATATGGGCATAAGGGGAGTGTTTGCTTGAAGCATATACCAAAAATAGCAATGGAGCTGCATGCTCTTGCCAATATGAACAGGCGATTTATGGATAATAACAGCCATAAACAGATGGTCGATTCGGTTACAGGTACAAACGGCTGGATAATCGGTTATCTTGACCGTAATTCCGACAGGGATGTTTATCAGCGTGATCTTGAGGAAACTTTTGGGATTACAAGATCAACTGTTTCAAAGGTCGTAAATCTTATGGTGCGGAAAGGGCTTATAGAGCGTTTCGCTGTGGATCATGATGCAAGACTGAAAAAGCTTACACTTACCGACAGGTCGAGGGAGCTTATAAGTGTTATGCATAAAGATAACGAGGCACTTGAAAATGTTATGACGCAAGGCTTTTCCGAGGAAGAAAAGGCTCAGATGCTGGAATATATTGCACGAATGAAAAATAATATGAAAACGGCACTTGAAGATATGGGTGTGAATGCGTTTCCGTTGCCGGTGCCGGGAAAGGGAGAGAGATAAAATGATAAAACGATTGGCAAAATGTATCAGGGAGTATAAAAAGGATACTGTTCTTACCCCTACTCTCGTTATCGGTGAGGTCATAATGGAGGTTCTCATCCCTTTGCTTATGGCAGAGCTCATAGACAACGGAATCGAACAGGGAAATATGAATTATGTCCTTAAAATGGGTATTGCATTGCTGTTATCTGCTGCACTTTCATTCTTTTTCGGTGTTGCCGCAGGTAAAACATGTGCAACTGCAAGCTCAGGCTTTGCAAAAAACTTAAGACATGATATGTATCATAATGTTCAGAATTTTTCGTTCTCGAATATTGATAAATTTTCCACCGCAAGTATCGTTACAAGGCTTACGACTGATGTAAATAACGTACAGCAGGCATTTATGATGATAATCCGTATGGCTGTGAGAAGTCCGATGATGTTTATCTTCAGTTTCAGTGCAGTGTTGACAATAAGCCCCAAGCTGTCGCTTGTTTTTCTTGTTGTAGTTCCTTTCCTTGTGACAGGATTGTACATAATCATTACAAATGCTCATCCTATTTTTAAAAAAGTATTTAAAACATACGATAAGCTCAACAGCGTAGTTGAAGAAAATCTTCACGGCATAAGAGTTGTAAAATCCTTTATCAGAGAAGATCATGAGATAGATAAGTTTACCGGAATATCCGATATTATCTACAAGAGCTTTGTCAAGGCAGAGAGATTGCTTGCTTTTAACTCACCTCTTATGCAGATAAGTGTTTATACCTGCATGATACTTGTTTCATGGTTCGGTGCAAAAATGATCGTTAATTCAGGCGGAACGGAGCTTTCAACAGGTGAGCTTACAAGCCTGTTTATGTATGTAACCCAGATTTTGTCAAGCCTTATGTTTCTGTCAATGATTTTTGTTATGATGACAATGTCAAAGGCAAGTGCTGAAAGAATCGTTGAGATACTTGACGAAAAAAGCGATATCGCAAACGGCAATAATGCACAGACTGAAGTTAAAGATGGCTCTGTCGTATTTGAAGACGTTGATTTCTCATACTCAAAGAATGCAGATAAGCTTTGTCTTGAGAATATAAATGTTGAGATAAAATCGGGTGAAACTGTAGGTATCATCGGCGGTACAGGTTCATCAAAGTCCACTTTTGTCCAGCTTATTCCCCGACTTTATGATGTTACAAAAGGCAGCATCAGGGTCGGCGGTGTTGATGTGCGTGATTATGATATTGAAACACTCAGAAATGAAGTAGCAATGGTGCTTCAGAAAAATGTGCTTTTTTCGGGCACAATAAAAGACAATATCCGTTGGGGTAAGGAAGACGCAACTGATGAGGAGATAGAGCATGTATGTAAGCTTGCATGTGCAGATGAATTTATCGAGAAATTTCCCGATAAATATGACACATGGATAGAGCAGGGCGGTGCAAACGTTTCAGGCGGTCAGAAGCAGCGGCTTTGCATTGCAAGAGCACTGATGAAAAAGCCCGCAATACTTATTCTTGATGACTCCACAAGTGCAGTTGATACAAAAACAGATGCACTTATAAGAAAGGCATTCAGAGAAGAGATCCCCGATACCACAAAGATAATAATTGCACAGCGTATTTCTTCCGTACAGGACGCAGATAAGATAATTGTTCTTGATGACGGTAAGATAGTCAATGTGGGCAATCACAATGAACTCATACAGACCAGTGAGATATACAAAGAAGTATATGAATCACAGATGAAGGGAGGAGACGACAGTGAGTAATACTGCAAAGCACGCAGGTCCTCCTGCAGGCGGTCACGGCAGAGGAGCTAAGGGCATGATCGGAAAGCCTGTAAAGGTCAATAAAGAAACGGTAAAAAGAGTTTTATCCTATTTTAAAGAATATAAACTTCAGCTTATTCTTGTTGTGGTTTTTATTATTACTTCTGCAGTAGCAAGTGTTATGGCGTCTCTTTTCCTTGAGACACTTATTGACAGCTATATCACACCTATGCTCGGTGCAGATCCTTCCGTAGGATTTTCAGATCTTGCAATGGTTCTTGCGAAGATGGCATGTATTTATCTTTGCGGTGCACTTTCGGGACTTTTTTACAGCCGTATCATGGCATCGGTATCTCAGGGGATACTTAAAAAAATCAGAGATGCAATGTTTACACACATGCAGTCTCTTCCCATAAAATATTTTGATACGCATAACTTCGGCGATACCATGAGCCATTATACCAATGATACAGACAGCTTGCGACAGATGCTTTCCCAGTCTGTTCCTCAGGCAATTACTTCGATCGTTACAATTTTGGCTGTATTCTTTTCAATGCTCAGACAAAGCATATGGCTTACACTTATCGTAATCGCATTTCTTTTCATCGTTCTGCGAACAATGGGCTTTATAGGTGGAAAAAGCAGCAAATATTTTGTAAAACAGCAGAAATCCGTTGCCGATGTGAACGGTTATATTGAGGAAATGATAAACGGTCAGAAGGTCGTAAAGGTCTTCTGCTATGAAGATAAGGCAAAGGATGAGTTTGACAAACGTAATGAAGAGCTTTTCAATAATATGCGAAAAGCAAATACATACGGAAATATCGTAGGACCTGTTATGAATAACATGGGATACATTCTCTATGTTATTCTTGCCATTGTCGGCGGTCTGCTTGCTATCAGGGAAATGCCGAATCTTTCCCTGACAGGTATGGGGACTCTTACTCTGGGTACTATCGCTTCTTTCCTTACTCTTTCAAGAAACTTTATTCAGCCTATTTCTCAGGTATCACAGCAGATAAATGCGATAGCAATGGCTATGGCAGGAGCTGAGCGTATATTTAAACTCATTGACGAAGAGCCTGAAGCTGATAAAGGCTATGTTACTCTTGTCAATGCAAAGAGAGATGAGAACGGCAATATTACCGAGAGTGATGAGAGAACAGGTGAGTGGGCTTGGAAGCATCCTCATTCTGACGGCACGGTTGAATATGTTCCGCTTAAGGGCAATGTTGTACTTGATGATGTTGATTTTGCGTATGTTGAAGGAAAAACAGTTCTTCATAATGTCTCTCTTTACGCCGAACCGGGACAGAAAGTTGCTTTTGTCGGTGCAACAGGTGCAGGCAAGACAACTATTACAAACCTTATCAACAGATTTTATGATATTGCTGACGGTAAGATACGTTACGACGGAATCAATATCAACAAGATAAAAAAAGCTGATTTAAGACGTTCAATGGGCATCGTTCTGCAGGACGTCAATCTGTTTACCGGCACTGTTATGGATAATATACGGTACGGTAAGCTTGATGCAACAGACGAGGAATGTATCGCAGCAGCAAAGCTTGCAAATGCAGATGGCTTTATAAGAATGTTGCCCCATGGCTACAACACCGTCCTTGAGGGTGACGGCAGCGGACTTTCACAGGGACAGAGACAGCTTATTTCCATAGCGAGAGCTGCAGTTGCAGACCCCCCTGTAATGATCCTTGATGAGGCAACGTCATCGATCGATACCAGAACGGAAGCTATTGTTTCCCGTGGTATGGATGCTCTTATGAAAGGCAGAACGGTTTTTGTTATTGCTCACAGACTTTCAACAGTTAAGAATTCCGATGTTATCATGGTTCTTGAACAGGGCAGGATCATCGAACGAGGCAACCATGAAAAGCTTATTTCCGAAAAGGGTAAATATTATCAGCTTTATACGGGTGCTTTTGAACTTGAGTAATTACACACTTGAATAACTTAAAGCAATATGTTATAATGTCTGTATTATGGCATATTGCTTTTCTTAATTTTTCATCGGAAGTGAATACATGAAAAAAATTCTTAAAATGCTCAAGCCGTATAGCGGAACATTGATACTTTCAATGATATTTTCGGCGGTTTATGCGGTGCTTGAGATACTTATTCCCGTTTATACAAAATACATACTCAGTGAGGGCATCATATCCAAGGATATGAATAATATTCTTCGTTACGGAGGTATCATGCTTCTGCTAACATTGGGCGGTGTTGCGGCATCTTTGCTTAATACCTATTTCTCCACAAAGACCTCCGTTAATTATGCGATGCATATCAGAAATATCGTTTTTAAGAAGGTTTCTCATCTTTCTCAGAGCGATGTGGACAAGATCGGTGTTTCTTCACTTATGACAAGAACTACAAATGATGTTCGTCAGGTTCACGATGTTATTCTCAGCTCGCTGAAATCAATCCTGCCTGTACCTATCATGCTCATCGGCGGTTTTTATATGGCCAGCTCCGTAAGCCCGGGGCTTCTTAAAACTGTTTTTACCGTAATTCCCGTGATGCTTTTGGTTGCGATCATAATTCTGATATGCATTGTTCCGATGTTTAATAAAATTCAGAAGCTGCTGGATCATCTTAACTTTTTACTCAGAGGAAAGATCGGCGGTATAAGAGTTATCAGAGCTTTTAACAAGACGGATTATGAAGACGAGCGTTTTGACAGCACAAACAAGAAGCTGACTAAGATGAGTCTTGTTGCAAACCGTATTATTTCGGGTCTGATGCCGATTCTTACTGTCGGACTTTATTCTCTTATATGTTACATAATGTACATCTGCGTAAGTGAGGCAACCACTCCGGGAGTTGATGCAAAAACAGCTCTTGAGACCATTCCGAATATGTATATGTTTATTACCTACTTCACGGTTATAATTACTGCATTGGGAACGGTTCTTGCTATTGTTATCAGTATCCCGAAAGCATCAGTGTGTGCTAAGCGTATAAATGAGATACTTGATGCTGTACCCGATATAAAAGAAACAGAAGAGCCTGTTTTTCCTGACAAATCAGTTAAGGGTACAGTTGAATTCAAAAATGTATCTTTCAGATACAAACCGGTGAAAGACGATAAAAAGAAGTCTAAGTTAGCGAGAAAGCTTCAGGAAAAGGCAAAGAAAAATGCCGAAAAGAAAAAAAAGACCGAAACCGATGCAAAGAAAACGGACAATCAGCAGAAAACTTTGTCTGAGGAGAAAAAGCTCAAGACGGATGCAGATGCTGTACATGACATCAGTTTTGTATCACGTCCCGGTGAAGTAACTGCGATAATCGGCATAACGGGTTGCGGAAAATCCACACTTGTCAATCTTATTCCCAGACTTTACGATGTTACGGAAGGTCAGGTGCTCGTTGACGGCGTTGATATAAGAGATATGTCCCTTGCAGATCTGCATGACCGGATCGCATATGTACCTCAGCAAAGCTATCTTTTCTCAGGTACAGTCAAGGATAATATAAAATTCGGCAATCCGGATGCAACAGACGAAGAGGTATGGCGTGCAATTGAGATAGCACAGGCAAAGACATTTGTCAGCAGTATGGCTGACGGGCTCGATTCGTTTGTTTCGCAAGCAGGTAAGAACTATTCGGGCGGTCAGAAGCAGCGTCTTGCCATTGCACGTGCAATCGTAAAAAATGCTGAAATATGCATTTTTGATGACAGCTTTTCTGCACTTGATCTTGCAACGGATGCAAGACTTCGTGCTTCGCTCAGAGAAAACCTTCCTGATGCAAATATTATTATCGTTGCTCAGCGTGTCGGCACTGTTATCAATGCTGACAGGATCATCGTCATGGATGACGGTAATGCGGTGGGTATCGGAAAACATGAGGAATTGCTTGAAAACTGCGAAGTATACAGAAGTATCGTTGCTTCCCAGCTTTCCGAAGATGAGGAGGTGGAGGCAGTATGAGCAATGTAAAAGCAAAAGCTGAAAAACAGGCTTCTGCCGATGAGCTTTATCTTGAGAGTAAATATTCATCATATAACAAGAATAACGACCATAACAAAAAACCGGGTAATGCTAAGGGGACAACGATTCGTTTCTTTTCCTTGCTAAAACCCTATTGGTTCTCAACCTTATTGCTTTGTCTGTCGTCTGTAGCTTACACTGTGATCAGTGTCTTAACGCCCGATTACATGGCTGATATTATCGACAGTATCCAGAATTCCATTGAAAGCTTTGTTTATAACGGTACATCTGTAAATTTCGGAAGCATTACTGAAACAGGCTCAATACTTAATCAGTTGTTTTCTCTCGGCGGACATTATGCGTTGCTTGGTATAATGTCCTTCATTCAGCAGTATGTCGGTGCCGGAATTACTCAGAAGCTTGTGTTTAATCTGAGAAAGGATGTAAATACCAAGCTTTCAAATCTGCCTCTGAGCTATTTTGATAAGAATACCAAGGGCGAGATAATCAGTAAGGTCGTAAACGACATCGAAAACGTTTCGGGTAATCTTCAGGGTAGCTTTCTCACTGTTCTTACAGGTGTAATACAGGTCGTGGGAGCACTTGTTATGATGCTTCGGTCGGGTAACTGGGTAATGACTCTTGCATCAATATTCCTTGTACCTTTAAGCGGCACAATAGCATATAAGCTTTCGAGAATCTCGAAAAAGTGGTTCTCCAAATATTGGAGTTCAATGGGTGCGATGAACGGACATGTAGAAGAAATGTATTCGGGACACAGCCTTGTAAGAATATTCAACCATGAGCAACAGTCTGTTGATGAATTTAGGATTATCAATGAAAATCTGAAAAAAAACAGCTTTGCTGCTAATATGATCGCAGGTATCCTCAATCCTATTCTGACTCTTTGTAAGAATATCAACTATGTTTCGGTTTGTATTATCGGCGGTTGCTATTATATCGGAACATGGTTCAATACAGGCAAGATCATTGCCGGAACTTTGAGTCTCGGTCAGATAGAGGCGTTTTTATCTTATTCATCGATGTTTTCTTCACCGATCACAAGTATTTCAAAGATGATAAACAGTATCCAGTCGGCACTTGCTTCTGCTGAACGTGTATTTGATTTGCTGGATGAAGAGGAACAACCTTCCGACAATACTGAAAATGAGCCTGATGGGCTTCTTGAAGGACATGTTGAATTCAAAAATGTCAGCTTCAGATATAAGGAAGATGTGCCCCTTATTGAAGATTTCTCGTTGAAAGCCGAACCGGGCAGTCTTATTGCTATTGTCGGACCTACGGGTGCGGGTAAAACGACTATTGTTAATCTGCTTATGCGTTTCTATGACATAAAATCAGGTCAGATACTTATTGACGGCACTGATATTATGACAATGTCGAGAAATGCTCTCAGAGAGAATTTCGGTATGGTTCTTCAGGATACATGGCTGTTTAAAGGAACAATAAAGGAAAATATCTGCTACGGTGTTGACAATGCAACCGATGAACAGATCGAATTCGTCGCAAGATCGGCAAATATACATGATTATATCACGTCTCTTCCTAAGGGCTACGATACAATGCTCACCGAGGACGGATCAAATATTTCTCAGGGTCAGCGTCAGCTGATAACAATAGCAAGAGCACTTCTGAAGGATCCTAAGATACTGATTCTTGATGAAGCAACATCTTCTGTCGATACGAGAACGGAAGTCCTGATACAGGAAGCAATGAAAGAGCTGATGAAAGGCAGAACGAGCTTTGTTATAGCTCACAGACTTTCGACTATAAAGAATGCGGATAATATAATCGTTATGAGAAAGGGCTCTATCGTTGAGCAGGGAACTCATAAGAGCCTGCTGAAGGAAGACGGATTTTACGCAAAGCTTTATAACAGTCAGTTTACAGGCGGAATCCCCGAAGATATTGAATAATGCAAAAGACGGAGTTTATTCCGTCTTTTTTTTGCAGATAGATCAGAATTTATCAAGCCAATTAACAATGTACAATGTACAATTTACAATCGTGCAGATGCAGCGATACAGGCGGTTTTTTGTAAATCATTGTACATTGTAAATTGTAAATTGTTCATTGAAACGGTTCGACAAATTATTGTTTATCGTTGACTAACCATTCGAGCTGTGATAAAATGTTGCTGAACAGGAGATGTTAAAATGTCTATTGAAAAAGTAAGAAATTATTTCAGAGAAAAAGGTGTTGAAGACAGAATTCTTGAATTTGATGTTTCCAGTGCAACGGTGGAGCTTGCGGCTCAGGCTCTCGGTTGTGAGGGCTGCAGAATTGCCAAAACACTGTCTTTTCATGTTGAGGACAGGGTGGTTCTGATAGTTGCCGCCGGTGATGTCAAGATAGACAACCATAAATACAAGGAGTTTTTTCATCAGAAAGCAAAAATGCTATCCTTTGACGAGGCTGAAAGCCTTATCGGGCATGCCGTAGGCGGTGTTTGTCCTTTTGCGGTCAATGCGGGCGTTGAAGTTTATCTTGATGAATCGCTTAAACGCTTTAAGACTGTTTTTCCTGCCTGCGGAAGCTCTAACAGTGCTATTGAGGTGACAATTCCCGAGCTTGAGGAGCTTTCTTGTTATAAATCCTGGGTCGATGTGACTAAATTATAAAAATGCACAATTTATTGTGAGCAGATCTTAAATTTTGTCGTAAACGATAAAAATAAAAATATTTGGCAAAATTGTCTTGACTATCGATGCAATTGTAATTATACTACTTCCCGAAAGGGGCGATCGTATGAAATTGATGACCAACAGTCCTCTTCCCGAGGAGTATCATGAAAAAGCAAAGCTGTTGCTTGGCGACGACAATGTTCTTTTTGCCGTAGTAGGCGATCTTAAAATGAAAGGCAGTTACGGCACGTCAGCAATCGTTTTCGGCAGAGATGCACTTGTTGCATTTGATGACTGTTATGATGACGGCTGTATTAAGCTTGAATTTGAACAGATTGCCCGTGCGAAGGTCAAGCGTATGTACGGTAATGCCATGTTCCGTTATAAGGACTTTGACGGAAAATGGCACAATCTGATAAGATTTTCTTATGCGGCAGCTGATATAGGCGATGCGGCGGCAATTTACATTGAAGATGTCCGTGATGAAGGTTATATGGATTCTCTTCTTGACGTGGTAAAGTCCGTCTTTGATAAAATGCGTTGTTTTTGTCCCAAATGCGGAAGAAAGCTTCAGAGTCCCGATGCTCCCTGTATTAATTGTCAGGGTAAAGGCAAAATGTTTACAAAGCTTGTGAAATACATTACTCCGCAGAAATGGAATTTGCTTTTGTGTATCGTGCTTTCGGCTTTTACAACGGCACTTTCCCTTATCCCTACATATATTACGAGTATCATGGTTGACGATATTCTTCCCTCGGGCGATATGTCGAGACTTGTAAAGGTGGTCGTTTTCCTTTGCGTGCTGTATATCGTACAGTATGTTATTACCGGCATCAGACAGTACCGTCTCAGACTTGCAAGTAACGGTATCATTACATCACTTAAAAAGGATATTTTTGCAAAAGCTCAGTATCTGCCCATGAAGTTTTACGATAAATCTTCAACAGGCTCGGTTATAAACCGTGTAAACTCAGATACTGCAACTGTGCAGAACTTTATTCTTAAAATAACGCAGGAAGCTATCGTTCAGTTTTTTACCATGGTCGGTATTATTGCGATTATGTTCAGCCTTAACTGGCAGTTGGCACTTCTTGCTCTGTGCCCGATACCGATAGTTGTTTTCATCGCAAGACGATTCGGCAAAATTGTCGGTCCCAAATACAGAAGACTGTGGAGAAGAAGCTCTGCCATTTCAACCATGCTTGCGGATTCACTTCCCGGTATTCGTGTCATCAAGGCTTTTTCCAATGAAAAAAGTGTTATAAAGAAATTTGACCGTTACTGTGACGAGTGGAAAAAAGAAGATTCCCATGCCGGTCTTTATGCGGCGATCTTTCCCACGCTTATTACGTTCTTTGTTACCTGCGGTTCTCTTCTGATATGGGCTATCGGCGGCAAATGGACTATCGACGGCAGTTTTGGTGTTACGGCAGGTATTCTTGTTTCATTTATCTCTTATGCCGCAACTTTCTATAACCCCGTAAACTTTTTTGCAAACTTAAGCGACTCTTACGAAAACGCTATTGCATCGGTTGAGAAGATACTTGATATTATAGATGCTGAACCTGAGCAGAATTTCGGCAAATTTGAATCCGAAGAACCTCTTCAGGGCAAAATTGAATTTAAGAATGTAAACTTTTCCTTTGACCGATCAAAGAAAGTGCTGAGCAATATCAATCTTACCATTGAGCCCGGTGATATCGTCGGCATCGTCGGAACTACAGGCTCGGGTAAATCAACGCTAATAAACCTTATCATGCGATATTATGACGATTATGAGGGTGAAATTTATATCGACGGCAAGAATATCAGGGATATTGATATGGATTTTTACCGTTCACAGATAGGCTTTGTTCAGCAGGAGCCTCTGATGTTCCGTGATACGGTCTTTAATAATATAGCATACGGCTGCGGAGAAGTTCATGTTGAACAGGTACTTCATGCGGCTGAAATTGCGAATGCACATACCTTTATTTCAAAAATGCCCGATGCTTATGACACAGTTCTTGGTGAACGTGGCGTAGGACTTTCCGGCGGCGAGAAACAGCGTGTTTCAATTGCAAGAGCTGTTCTGAAAAATCCGGGAATACTCATTTTTGACGAAGCAACCGCCGCAGTTGACTCTGAAACAGAATGTCTTATCCAGTCTGCTATTGACAGATTGATAAGAGGCAGAACAACTATAATGATTGCTCACCGTCTTTCAACACTGAGAAATGCAAACAAGATAATAGTTGTTGATAAGGGTGAGATCATTGAATGCGGTCATCCCGAAGAGCTTCTCAAACGCAAGGGTAAATATTACAAACTCGTTCAGATTCAGTCCATGAGTGAACAACTGCTCAGGGAAAAGCAATCTGAAAACTTTGAATAAGGAGGGAACTGTTATTATGTTGAGATATATTGACGGCCCCGAGGTCAGATTCAAGGTCAAGGATAAAATTTTCGTGGATGTGGAATTTTATCATACAGGTGAAGTGTTCAGAGATATGGAGCTTCGTTGCATGTTTCCTGTCAGCGGTAAAGATAAATATATCACTGTTGTAGACGGTGACGGCAATGAGCAGGCAATGATCCGTGATATCAACAATCTTGATGAAATGTCAAGAGAAGCAGTCAAAAGCTGTCTTGAAGAATATTATATGATGCCCAGAATTCTTAAGTTCACCGATATGAGTGAGAAGTTTAAAATATGGATGTGGACGGCAGAAACGGATAAAGGATCTGTTAAGTTCGAGATAAGAAATCATCTTACGGCAGTAAAACCGTTGTATGATAACCGAGTGCTTATCAAGGATGCTAACGATAACCGTTATGAAGTTCCCGATTATACAAAACTTGATAAAAAGAGTCAGAAAATGCTCATTCCCAATCTTTGATATAAGGAGATAATACAAATGAAACTTGTTATAGCAATAGTTAATAATGATGACAGCATGGCTGTTTCCTCGGCACTTACAAGACACAATTTCTTCGTTACGAAGCTTTCCACTACAGGCGGATTTCTTATGATAGGCAATACAACATATCTTATCGGTGCGGATGATGATAAAGTCGATAAGGTCAAGGATATCGTGGCAAAGTATTCACGCAAGAGAACTCACACAGTAACAACAAGAGATTCTCTCGGATACGGTTTCAGTGAGGGTGAGCTTGAAAAGGAAGTTACCGTCGGCGGTGCAACTGTTTTCGTGCTCAATGTTGACAGTATGGATAAATTCTGATTTGTAAATAATGCTGAAAAGCTCCTGCCGTTTTCGACAGGAGCTTGAATTTTTCTCTTCCCTTATTAAGTTTTATGAGAATCTGAGCTCATCAATGAGTGAATTGTCCGACATTCTGTAAGACATTATGCCGTAACCGTTGACTGCGAACAGTGTTTCGTCAATAAATGCTCCACGAAGAGCTGATGTGGAATACTCAGTGGCTGTATTTTTTTTGCAGGCACTGTATTCGCCCTGAATGGTGATTCCGTTGTCGGTCACATCAAAAACAACGATCTTTTGCTTTTCGTTGTAGTTATATGACATATCGTAGTAATATTCTGTAAGACACAGTGCAAAAGTGTCTTCATCTACAGTCATAAATGCTTTGTGATCTGTATCAAAATATGCGTCTGCCACAGTATAGTTGTCAAGTTCTTTCGGATCGCATGGGTCACTTACATCAAACAGTGATACTTTTGCAGAGCCGTCAGTACCTGATGTTGTGCCGCCTTCACCGACACCTATTACAAGATCTTCTCCGATGGGATGAAGATATGAGGAGAAGCCCGGTATTTTCAGCTCGCCTTTTATTTCGGGAGCAGTCGGGTCTGACAGATCAATGATAAATAACGGATCGGTCTGATAGAATGTTACAAGATAGAGTGTGTTGCCCATGAATCTTGCGGATTTAATTTCTTCACCGATTGCTATCCAATCAAGGAAACCTACTATATTCATATCTTTGTCGAGAATATACAGCATATTGTCATCTGATGAGTATTCACCGTTGTTGCACTCCATGCCGTTTGTCACGATTCTGAAATAGTCGCCGTATTTATCCATGGAAAACTGATTGAGCCATGTTCCGCCGACTCTTGCATCCGTGTTATATATAACTCCTTCATCTGTTATATCAAACTTATAAATGTGGGTAACGCAGCTGTACTGCTGACCGAGATCATCTGCAGGATGTTTTTCACGTTCGCCTTGTGTCCATGTGGAATATTCACATTCTGCCACAAACAGCTCGTTCTGTGTGCAGTATATCTCACTGCCGCCGCCGAGATAAGCATTCATCAAAGGCTCACTTTCGGAATTGTTCAGATCGATAACAGCAGTAATAATATATTCCGTTGGCTCTTCTTCATCAAGAAGGCCTATTCTGTCAGAAGGTATCTTCTGCATTTCGCCGCCGTTCACCGAATACTGAGGAACGCTGTAAGCCTTGACTTCTTCACAGGCATCCTCAAAATTATTATCGTTTATGCTTGAATAGGGAATAGTATAGTCGGAAACAGTTATCAGCTTTCCGTTTACAACTCTTGAAGAGACATAATTGCCGGCAATGAACTGACTGTAACAAAGCTCGGGAGCAGACTTGTCTGTTACATCATAAATTCTTATGACTGTATCAAATTCTACTGCATAAGCACAATCACAACAAAATATTCCGTAAGATGATGATGAAGATACATTTTCCCTTGACTGATTAACGGTAAGGATCAGTTTGTTATTATAAAGGAACATTTCAGCGGTAGAATAAATGTTGTTTTCATCATCGGATACAGCTATTTCAGAGACCACATTCATCTTATCAGGCTTTTGACAATCCGTAATGACAACTTTATTATCTTTCATATAGTAAATATATCTGCCGTCATTTTTTATGATATCAGATTCGTCTACACCGCTTACCTGTACATTTGTGGAGCTGTAAGCTGCCGAATCGGATAGTGACTCCTCGCTTGAAAACATATCGTAACCAGAGTCTACATACATATCGTCGTAAACAGTCCCTGTTGCTGATGAGCTTGCGGATGAGTTTGAGTGTGCTGTGTTTTCGCTATCGGCAACTTCTTCTGCAGCACCGTTTTTTGAACCAAAGTTGAGCAGGTCCGAAGCTTTATTGCTTTGCCATGTGTTATAAATATCTCTGTAATAGTTAAGAACAGCAGTTTCAATTTTGCTGTAATCGGAATCGGAAGTCTGTTGCTCGATTATTTCATCCTGCTTGGAAGTATCGATCTTGTTTGCATTCAGGTTTGCCGTCGCAGCAATACCTATGATCAGAACAAACACGGCAGCAACAGAGGTAATGATCTTTATTACTTTCCCTTTTTTATGCTCCTTCGGTCTCTTCGGCTCAAGTATCCCGCCTTTTTCATTAATGAGCAATTCAATATTTTCCGCAGACAGTGATTCGGGGAGAGTTATTTCCTCATTATTAAGCCTTTTGTTAAGGTCTTTCAAAAAATCTTTGTTATTCATTCTCATGTCCTCCCTATCTACTGTAATATATCCCGCAGCTTTTTAAGGGAGCGTGAAAGCTTTGACCGCACAGAGCCGGAAGTCATATCCAGCATTTTTGCAATTTCTCCGCTTTTATAGCGTCCTATAACACTGAGAAGAACGATCTGTCTTTCATCATCTCCGAGCATGGACAATGCATCGCTCAGCTCCGCAGAAAGTCCTGCATCAACCGTCACGGTGTTTGTAACTGTCTCATGTATTTCGTGAACAGGAACAGAGCAAAGCCTGTCTGCGGGATCATTTAGCTTGCTCTTGCATACATTTGACAGTATCTTGAACATCCATGACTTGAATGAAGCCGGTTTCTGAAGCTTTGAAATGTTTTTGAAAGACAACAAAACAGCCTCCTGCACGCAGTCCTGAGCATCCGCACTGTTACCGGTATACCACAGTGCGAATTTGTAAAGATCTGTTGCATAGAAGCTGTAAACAGACGCAAACGCCTTGCTGCTTCCTGTCTGAGCTTCTCTGACGAGCTTTTCGAGATCATTCTTCATGGTGTCTCGCCCCCTTCGTCTATAAGACAGTGAAAAATAACAAAGTGTTGCAAAATAAAATGTAAAATTTACAATTTACAATGTACAATTATGAAAAATTTTTAATGACGACTCTCCATTGCACATTATTCATTATTACCTCTTATATAAACATTATTGACGCCGCAATAAGAAACTGAGCAATGTAATATGATGCATGATTTGTAATGATATCAACAGGTCTTCTCTTGCCCTCGCCGAAGTATGTACCTGAAAGAATAAGATCGGAAATAAGGAAGAATACTCCGCCTGTAAACATGAAATTGAGTGTCATATTCTTAAATCCGTTCATTATGGCAAGTGATGCTGAAAGGAATGTCATAAATGCAAGGACAAAACCGTAAATTCCCGTGATGGCTTTGAATTTTCCGTAAACCATTTTCATTACTTTTTCCAAAGCAACAGTACCCACGCCCGGTCCGACTGCAAGTATTGCCGGAATTATTATGTATAACGGCTGTGAGAAGTCTGCATAATTCTTGATCAAGCCTGCAATGAACAGGAAATGACCTGTCATAAATGCACCGAAGCCTGCAAATGTAAATATATCATTGTCATCGGGATATATCCATTTGAGATCAAGCCAGATGTCACCCATGAGTCCGAAAACAAGCCCCACGATCACAAGAAGTGCAAAGCTTAAATTTGCACTGTCAGCATTGTTCCATGTTGCTGCGGCTGCACAGCCGACAAACAAAGAACTTGTAAGTGCCTTTAGCATAAGGGCTTTGACTCCGCCTTCTCTGACACGAAGAACATTAAAAACTACACATGAAATGATTCCGAGTGTAAGTAATGTGTAAAAAAGCATAAAAATCTCTCCGTTTTTGCTCTGAATTTTATCTTATTATAACAAAAAAATATTAATATTGCAACATGGAAATTGTTGAATTATGAAAATATTTGTCCTTTTGCTTGACATCAGAGTGTATTTATAGGATAATATAAAAGGAGGAATTTGTGATGAAAAAAATTGTTGTTTTACTGTTTTCTATCTTAATATTGTTTTCATTTGCATCCTGTTCGGAGCAGGAGCAAAGCGGCAGTGTGAATTTCGGTGAATATGTGCTTCCCGATGAAACAACGACCGAAGCGATATCTGAAAAATACGATTCCGCCGAGCTTGTTTCCTCCGATACAACATGGATAGATTGCTATGCCCTCGAATACAGCTATTATGACACAAAAACAGGGGAGTCGAAAATTGCCGAAGGAAAATGCGGAAATTATTTTCAGTCTCTTGATTATGCAACAAATACAATAACTTTCTACTCACAGGAGGACGGATATATACTCCAGTATGTTCTTAATACCGAATCAAAAACGGGAACAGCCGCAGTTGTGACCGGCTCGACTATGGACAATATATATTCGGGTTTTGCTATCCTTTCCACATGCGATCCGTATTTTCCGGTGTATAAAAATGTCACAAAAGTCGGTCAGGATTTTATTGCAAACCGCAGTGCAACACGTTATAAACAGGTTCAGACTGAGAACGGTGTTACCACAAAAATTGCTTATGTCTGGATAGACGATGAGCTTGGCTTTGCTTCAAAATGCGAACAATATGACGCTCAGACTGAAGAACTTCAGATGCGTTGGGAGCTTCTTTCCTTCACTCAGAATGTTACTGAGGACGGAATAAAGGTCAATATTGATAATTATCAGCTTACGACAGAGAATTAATAATTTGTATTATTGTTAACAGTCTTCTGAAAACGCCGACTACCCGCAGCCGGCGAATGAGGACTGTTTTTTTCTTTATTGTTTTCGGTTATACTCAACGGCAGGGCTTCATATTATTGAGTGACAGCTTTTTTTGGAGTGATTATAATGACAGATGAGAAAACACTATCGTTTCCGCATAATCTTTCTCTTGAAGAAAGAAAAAAACTGATGGTTTCGGGAGTTACGGACATAGGAAGTTATGATGAACAGACTGTTATTGCAATGACCGAACTGGGCGAATTGACTATCAAAGGTGAGGGGCTTCATATTATCCGTATGAGTATTGACACGGGTGAGCTTACTGTTGACGGCGAAATATCATCTCTTGCTTACAGTGAAATACGTCAGAACGGCGGATTTTTTTCAAGACTTTTTAAATAATGTACCTTGCAGATATTTCCACTCAGCTTAAAAATATTATGCCTGCTCTCGGACTCGGTTTTGTTCTCGGACTCGTTTATGAGTTTGTCAGGGTGCTCAGACTGTATATTTCATCCCGTAAAGTATTCGTTTTTATAACGGATATGCTGTTTACGGTCTTTTCTTCCGTAGCTGTATTTTTACTGTTTGTTGCCGTTGATAACGGTCATATGAGAGCGTATATGATACTTTCCTGTGTTCTCGGTTATGTGATCTGTCTGTTTACCGCAGGCGAGCTGATTTATACATTTTTTGTAAAGATTCATTCGTTTGCAGTAAGGTTCATTACGCTTTTTTTTAAGCCGATTGTGTTTGTCGGCAGAAAAATGATGCCGAAACTTAAAAAAGTGTCCGAAAATACGGAAAAAATAAAAAATAAATTCAAAAACCTCTTGAAACGAAGTGTTAAAGTGTTGTATAATAGCAACGATTGAATTTTGATTCAGTCAGATCCGATACTGTATTGAAAGGATGCTGTCTGCAATGAAAAAAAACGGCAAAAAGACAAAATTGATTCTTGGCGTTGTTGCTGTTTTTCTGCTTGTGATGGCTATATGGATCGGAACACTTGTCAGTAAGAATATCAGGCTGAATAAGGAGCTTGAGGATGTGCAGGGACAGCTTGATGCTCTGGAAGAGGAGAATGCTGCTCTTGATGCTCTTGTTGATGAGGAGAATGAAACAGCTCTTATGGAGGAATATGCACGAAAATCGGGCTATGTTTATCCTGATGAACGTGTTTATATAGACGGAAATTAAAATACCCACCGGGAGGATAAAAATTTACATGCAGGTAAATATTGGTGACATTGTCGAGGGAAAAGTAACCGGACTTACTAATTTCGGAGCTTTTGTCAAGCTTTCAACAGGCGAAGTAGGAATGGTACATATTTCAGAAGTCGCATCATCCTATGTTAAGGATATCAAGGAGTTTCTTGCGGAGGGACAGGATGTAAAAGTTAAGGTTCTGTCAGTAAACGAAGCAGGAAAGATCAGCTTATCCATAAAGCAGGCTGAGCCTAAGCCCGCTGAAACAAGAGAGAAAAAGGAATTCAAGGGTGATAAGGGCTTTGATAAAAGACAGTCGAAACCCAGAAGAAATAACAATCCCCCCGTATGGCAGGGAAGCCGTCAGGAGGAAAAGCCTCAGTCCTTCGAGGATATGATGGCAAAGTTCAAGCAGACAAGTGATGAACGTCAGGCAGGAATAAAGAAACCTGCTGAATCAAGACGAGGCGGCGGCTCCAGAAGAGGAAGCGGCGGCTCGAATAAGTGGTAATTTTTTAAGGAGATTGAGCGGTCAGTCTCCTTTTTGTTTATAATATTCATTTTTTGTATTTTTAATTATTTTTATTTTGGTGTTTATTGGTCTGTTATTTTTTGTCGGCTTAATGTATAATTTAACCCGTTGAATACTATTTTATATTGAAAAGTGTATATTTTGAGGTATTGTATGGAATTTTTTCAGTCGCAGATATTTATAAGAGCAGTCGGCATAGCAGGTTTTGTTCTCGGCGTTGCCGCATTCCAGAGTAATAAACATAAGACTATCGTTCTGACAAAGCTCGGTTCTGAAGTTGCTTTTACAATTCAGTATTTTCTTCTTGATGCATATACAGGCTCAATAATGAACTTTGTAGGTGTTATAAGAAATTTTGTTTTCTATAAGCTCGTTGAGAAAAACAAGTCAACCAAAGTTGCTATGTGGATTTTCTGCGGAATTTATGTTTTGTCGGCAATTATCACATGGGAAGGTCCCGCATCGCTCCTTCCGCTTATCGGAAAGCTTTGTTCAACCGTTGCATACAGCCTTAAAAATACAAGAGCGATAAGAATTATCAATATTCCTACCCTTACGATGTGGATTGTTTATAATATCACCTGCGGAGCATGGGAAGCACTGCTGACGGATTCGATCAGTCTTATATCCATCCTTATAGCAATGGGCAGATTCGATATCGTGCCGTATTTTAAGAAAAAAAGAGCAAAACAATAATTTGTCGAACCAATTAACAATGTACAATGTACAATGTACAATTGTGCAGATGTAGCGATGCAGGCGGTTTTTTTTGTGAATCATTGTAAATTGTAAATTGTAAATTGAAAATTGTTCATTGATAAATTCTGATTTGTTGAAACTTACAAAAAAGCTTCATATTATTTGTAAATATTGATGAGTTAAATCAAAAAAAGTATTTGACAATTAAGAATACATATGCTATAATGTTGAAGCTGCCGAATTCACGGAGTATGGAGTAAACTCAAAGAGTATTCACCTGCCTTACTCTGAGATATCGGTAAATAATAAATGAGGTGAAAAACAATGACACAGGCAGAAAAGACAGCAATCATCGCTGAGTACGCTACACACGAAGGCGACACAGGTTCTCCCGAAGTACAGATCGCAGTTCTCACAAAGAGAATCAACGACCTTACAGAGCATCTTAAGGAGCACAAGAAGGACCATCATTCAAGACGTGGTCTTCTCAAGATGGTTGGTCACAGAAGAAATCTTCTTGCATACCTTCAGAAAAATGATATCGAAAGATATCGTTCAATCGTTGCAAGACTCGGTCTTCGTAAGTAATTTTCGGAAAACAGGGCGGCAGGCAGTATATTGTTTGCTGCCCATTTTTCAATAATGTGCAATTAAAAATGTCGGGTTTGGCTTAAACGTATTTTAATGTATAATGTACAATTCAATGTGTATGAAAATCGTACCTGTTGAATTGTACATTAACAGCGTCAGAGCTGACCGGACATAAAAATCAAAAAGGAGATTTTAAAATGTTTACAGATTTCAGAGTATTTGAAACTGAACTTGCAGGCAGACCTCTTAAGGTTGAAGTCGGCAAGATGGCTCAGCTCGCAGCAGGCTCATGTCTTGTTCGCTACGGCGAAACAGAAGTTCTCTGCTCCGTTACAATGGCAGACAAGCCCCGTGAGGGCGTAGACTTCTTCCCCATGTCAGTTGACTTCGAGGAGAAGCTCTATTCAGTAGGTAAGATCCCCGGCTCTTTCCAGAGAAGAGAAGGTAAGGCAAGCGAAAAGGCAACTCTTGCATCCCGTGTTATCGACAGACCCATCCGTCCTCTTTTTCCCAAGGATATGAGAAACGACGTTGGTATTGTTGCAACAGTTATGTCAGTTGACCCCGATTGCTCACCCGAGATCACAGCTATGATCGGTGTTTCGATCGCTCTTTCAATTTCACAGATTCCCTGGGACGGTCCTATTTCAGGCGTTTCACTCGGTCTTGTTGACGGTGAATTCGTTATCAATCCCACGGTTGAGCAGAGAGAAAAGACACAGATGTCAGTTACTGTTGCTTCAACAGCAGACCTCGTTGCTATGATCGAAGCAGGTGCAAACGAAATTTCTGACGAAGTTATGTTTGACGGTATCATGTATGCTCACTCAGTTAACCAGCAGGTTGTTGAGTTCATCAAGGGCATTCAGGCTGAAGTAGGTAAGGCAAAGGTTGACTTCCCCTCAAACGATCCCTCAGAAGAGCTTTTTGAAGCAATCAAGGCATTCGCAATTGACGATGTTAAGGTTGCTCTTGATACAGACGACAAGAGAATCCGTGACGAAAGACTTCTTCCCATTTACGAAAAGGTTCACGCAGAATTCGATGAAAAATACCCCGAAGAAGCAGAAAAAATCGACGACTGTATGTACAAGCTCCAGAAGTTCATCGTTCGTCGTTGGCTCCTTGATGAGAACAAGCGTGTAGACGGCAGAGGCATCAACGATATGCGTCCTCTCAACGCTCAGGTTGACCTTCTTTCAAGAGTTCACGGTTCGGGTATGTTCACAAGAGGTCAGACGCAGGTTCTCACAGTTGCAACTCTCGGCTCGGCAAGAGATGCACAGCTTCTCGACGGTATCGACGAAGAAGAATCAAAGAGATATATCCATCACTACAATTTCCCCTCATACTCAGTCGGTGAAACGAAGCCCTCAAGAGGCCCCGGCAGACGTGAGATCGGTCACGGCGCACTTGCAGAGAGAGCTCTTGTTCCCGTGATCCCCTCAATGGAAGAATTCCCCTATACGATCAGACTTGTTTCTGAAGTTCTTTCTTCAAACGGTTCAACTTCACAGGCTTCGGTATGTGGTTCAACTCTTGCTCTTATGGCAGCAGGTGTTCCCATCAAGGCTCCCGTTGCAGGTATCTCATGCGGTCTTATCACAGAAGGCGACCGCTTCATGACGATGGTTGATATTCAGGGTCTTGAAGACTTTTTCGGTGACATGGACTTCAAGGTTGCAGGTACAAAGAACGGTATTACAGCAATTCAGATGGATCTCAAGGTTCACGGTCTTACTCCCGAAATTATCAAAGAAGCTCTTCAGAAGACACACGATGCAAGAAATCACATCATCGACAATGTAATGCTTCCCTGTATTGCAGAGCCCAGAGCAGAGCTTTCAAAGTATGCTCCCAAGCTTCTTTCAACTAAGATCGATGTTGATAAAATCGGCGATGTTATCGGCAAGCAGGGTAAGGTTATCCAGAAGATCTGTGCAGAGTGCAACTGTAAGGTTGACGTTGAAGAAGACGGTTCAATCTTTGTTACAGCACAGGATATCGAAGATGCAAGACGTGCTCTTGACATTATCGAAACAATTGCAAAGGATCCCGAAGTCGGTGCAATCTACAAGGGTGTTGTTACAAGACTTATGTCCTTCGGTGCATTCGTTGAGATCGCTCCCGGTAAGGAAGGTATGGTTCACATCAGCCAGCTCGACGTTAAGAGAACTGAAAAGGTTGAAGACGTTGTCAATGTTGGTGACGAAATCATCGTTAAGGTTCTTCCCGTTGACGATCAGGGCAGACTTAACCTCTCAAGAAGAGATGCTCTTATCGAGGTTGAAGGTCTTGTTCCCGAAAACGAACCCGCACAGGAAAGAAAGCCCCGTAAGGACTTCAAAGGCGGCAGAAGAAACGGCAACAGACACCACGATTAATTCATAATTATATCGGCATATCGCACATAGCGGTATGCTTTTTTTTATAGCTTTCTACAAAAATTAAAAAATTGGAATTTTTTATGTTACGTTTTGGTGTTTTCGTGTGTTTATGATTAGAAGGATTAATTTATATAGATTATCAATAGAGGTAATTCCCATAAAAAAGCTCTTTCACTACGTTAATTCTCATCTCCCGACAAAACTAATGCTTTTAGAGTCCCTTTTTTTGCGGGCACGGCGACGGACGAATGGAAATTACGGCGAAAGCCGTTTTTATTTACAAAATGTTGCAATTTGTAAATAAATATGTTAAAATGAAAATATAAGGAGGTTATTATATGTATAAAAATGTGAAAAAGCTTATGTCTCTTTTTATTTCGGCAATAATGGTTTTATCAGCTTTTGTCGTTACGGTTTCGGCGGAAGATTCAGACAAGACTCAGATCGGAATTTCATCTTCAAGTGAATTTACGGTAGGTGAAGAATTTATATTGACAATTTCGATCAATAATGCAGTAAAACTGACTCATGGAAGTCTTGAGATTGATTATGAACCTGATTGCTTTGAATTTATCGGAATTGAACAGCGTTCTGATAATGATTTTGCGTTGGCTTGCGGAGCACTCAATGAGTCAACCTTAGGATTAAGTTTTTTGTTCAAGGATGCTTTTTCCGGTGATAAGGATTTTGCTGATATTAAATTGATTCCTTTAACTGATTCAGTTACGGATATTTCAGTGCGGGTAACTCAATGGGATAGCTCAAAAAGACCTGATGATATCGTTTTTAATTTATCAGATGTTGAAGACGTTCCTGTTAAAGTTGAAGATGTTCATGTTAAATTTGATTACGAGATCGCAGACGGACAGGTGACAATTACGGACTGCGATATCACGACTTCGGGCGAGGTTATTATTCCTGCTGAAATTGACGGATATCCCGTAACAGTGATTGGTAATGATGCATTTGCAAACTGTGACGGAATTACGAGTATTGTAATTCCCGACAGTGTAAAAACTATTGAGGATTTTGCATTCAGTGGCTGTGACGGACTCACAACTGCAACAATAAGTTCCGGTGTAACAACTCTCGGATGCAATATTTTCTGGAACTGTGAGAATCTTGAAAATGTTGTTATTAAAAACGGTGTTACATATATTTCAAAAGAAATGTTTGCTCAATGCTGGAAATTAAAATCAGTATCAATTCCGGAAAGTGTAATTACTATCGGAGCAAAGGCTTTTGAGTGTTGCTATCTGCTTGAAAAAATTGATTTTCCCGATAAACTTACAACTATTGAAGAGTCTGCATTTTATATGTGTGAAAGTCTTGACAATGTTGTGATTCCCGACTATGTTACAGCAATTGCAACATATACATTTTATTCATGCTCAAATCTTAAAAATATATCTCTTTCAAAAAATATTGAAACGATAGATGAGTATGCTTTTGCCGAAAGCGGGGTCGGAAAAATTAATATTCCTTACGGCGTAACATCAATAGGCCGGTATGCTTTTGCAGAGAGTAAACTTGAAAGTATTTCTATTCCGGGTAGTATTACTTTAATAAGAGAAGGCACATTCAGTAACTGCTCAAAGCTTACCGATGTTGCGATTCCCAAAACTGTTACGACTATTGAAAGGTATGCATTTCTCGGTTGCTCTTCCCTTAAAAGTATGGTAATACCTGCATCAGTAAAAGAGATCGGCTATCAGGCAGTGGGATACAAGGATAATATGTACCATCAGCAGGATTCGTTTAAGATCAGTGGTGTAAACGGTTCCGAAGCTCAACGCTATGCATCTTCTAACAGATTGGGATATATTTCTGTTGATGATATTGCTTTTGATTCTGATGTTGATGGTAGCGGTAAGATTACCGCCGCTGATGCCCGACTTGCACTCAGAGTCTCGGCAAACCTTGCAACTCTCAGCGGTATTGCTTTGTTAGCCGCTGATGCTGACGCAAACGGAAAAGTAACCGCAGCAGATGCAAGACTTATTCTCCGTAAGTCTGCCGGACTGTAATAAACAATAAACAAAGATTTTATCGCTGTATCATTGCATTAGCTATGCTCTGATACAGCTTGTTTTTTGTTCATAATTCAGAAAAATTTATACTAAAAAGCCACAACTTACATACAGTTTTTTTCTTGAATAATTTTATTCATTGTGCTATAGTATAACCGAATTATTTTACAGGAGGCAATTATATGTGCAAGTGTAATTGTGACGGTCCAAAAAGTGACCTTTCCAGGCTTGATGATGTGCTTAAGGAGTACGGCGGTAATTCAAGCAATCTTATAACGATATTACAGAAAGCTCAGTCTATATACGGCTATCTTCCTAAAGATGTAATGTATCATGTAGCCGAAAACGTAGGTGTAACACCCGCCGATGTAACGGGGGTTGCAACTTTCTATTCACAGTTCAGACTTACTCCCATCGGCAAGTATCTTATAATGTCCTGTCAGGGCACGGCATGTCACGTTAACGGCAGTGAAAGGGTGGCTTCAGCAATTTCCGAATACCTCGGCATCGGAAACGGCGAAACCAGTGAAGACGGTCTTTTTACCCTTGAGGAAGTAGCTTGTCTCGGTTGCTGTTCACTCGCTCCCGTTATTATGATTAACGGTGAAGCATACGGTAATCTCACACCCGACTCGGCAGTTGAAGTTATAAAAAATATTCAGAGAGAGGAGAGTAAATAATGCGTATAGTTATCGGTGAAGGCTCCTGCGGTATTGCTGCAGGTGCAGGCAAAGTCCATAAGGCAATAGAAAGCCTTATGACGACAAACGAAGTATTTACTCTCGGCAGTACGGGTTGTATCGGAATGTGTTTCCTCGAACCTGTCGTTGACCTCTATGACGGAAAAACACTTCTGAGACGACTTGTAAAAGTCAAGTCCTCTGATGCTGAAAACATCGTGAACTGTGCAAGAACAGGTGATCTGTCGCTTGTTGACAGCATTACGATTTCTGCTGATGACGAAGAATTTTTATCCCGTCAGACAAGAATCGCACTTCGTCACTGCGGACTTATAGACCCTGTTTCTCTTGATGATTACAGAGACGCAGACGGCTATGAAGCTCTCGAAAAAGTGCTTAAAACGATGACTCCGGAAGAAGTTATTGAAGAAATAAAGATTTCAGGTCTTGCAGGTCGTGGCGGTGCAGGTTTTCCCACTTGGTTCAAGTGGAATGCCGCAAGACAGAGTGTCAGTGACACGAAATATCTTATCTGTAATGCGGACGAGGGCGATCCCGGTGCATTCATGGACAGAGCTGTTATTGAATCAGACCCACACACTCTTATTGAAGGTATGCTCATAGGTGCTTATGCAATCGGTACAAAAGAAATGATCGTTTATGTAAGAGCCGAATACCCTCTTGCAATCACAAACCTTGAAATTGCCATTGAACAAGCTAAAAAAGCAAATCTTCTCGGTAAAAATATTCTCGGCACTTCTTTTTCATGTGACATGAGAATCAAAGCCGGTGCAGGTGCTTTTGTCTGCGGTGAGGAAACAGCACTTATCGAATCTCTTGAAGGCAAAAGAGGTATGCCAAGACTTAAACCGCCTTTCCCTGCTCAGAAAGGCTATATGGATGAGCCCTCAAATATCAACAATGTTGAAACTTTTGCCAATGTTGCATGGATAATGAACAACGGAGGTGCCGCTTTTGCATCAATGGGTACAGAAAACAGCAAGGGAACAAAGGTTTTTGCACTTACAGGCAAAATCCGCAAAGGCGGACTTGTTGAGATACCTATGGGTAAAACTCTGCGTGATGTCATTTACGGTATCGGCGGCGGAATCCGTGACGATAAGGAATTCAAGGCAGTCCAGATGGGCGGCCCATCAGGCGGTTGTATTCCGAAAGAGCTTCTTGATACGATTATTGACTACAAAGCTCTTGGGGCAACAGGTGCGATCATGGGCTCAGGCGGTATGGTTGTTATGGACGAAAGCACATGCATGGTTGGTATGGCTAAATTCTTCCTCGACTTCACAGCCCTCGAATCCTGCGGAAAATGTGTTCATTGCCGTATAGGCACACGGAGAATGCAGGAAATTCTTACACGAATCGTAAAAGGTGAGGGTAAAGAGGGTGACATTGAGCTTCTTGAGGAGCTATGCGAGGCTGTAAAAGACGGCGCACTCTGCGGTCTCGGTCAGACTGCTCCCAATCCCGTTCTTACGACGATCAAATACTTCCGTGATGAATACGAAGCTCATATCAACGAGAAAAAGTGTCCTGCGAAGGAATGCGTTGACCTGCTGACATATTCAATCGTTGCAGATAAATGTAAGGGCTGTACTCTTTGTGCAAAGAAGTGCCCTGCAAAAGCCATCAGCGGTGAAGTAAAAATGGCTCATGTTATTGATTCTGATATATGCATCCGTTGCGGTCAGTGTGTAAGCTCTTGCCGTTTCGGTGCGATAAATGCAGAATAAAGGAGGCGGCATAAATGGAACAGATAAAAATAACTGTCAACGGTATTGAAATGACCGGAAACAAAGGCGACACGATTCTTACTATTGCCGCTAAAAACGGTGTGGAGATACCGAATCTTTGTTACAGTCCCAATCTTAAATTATACGGTGCCTGCGGTGTTTGTCTTATTGAAGCGGAAGGAATGCCTAAGCTTATGCGTGCATGTTCTGCAGTTGCTACTGACGGCATGGTCGTCAGCACCGAAACAGAAAGAGTTAAAAAGGCAAGAAAAATTGCGCTTGAGCTTATCATGAGTGATCATGAGGGCGACTGTGTTGCTCCCTGCTCGCTCAATTGTCCTGCTCACACCGACATTCAGGGTTATCTTAAGCAGATCGCTCTGGGCAATGACAGTGAAGCGGTAAAAATTATCAAAGAAAAAATCTCAATCCCTGCATCAATCGGCAGAGTGTGTCCTCACCCCTGTGAATCGAATTGCAGAAGAAGACTCGTTGAAGAACCTCTTTCGGTGGCATTCCTCAAAGCTTTTGCTGCTGACAGAGACCTTGAATCAGATAATCCTTTCAGAGCTGTTTGTGAAGAATCAACAGGTAAAAAGGTTGCAGTTATCGGCGGAGGCCCTGCAGGTCTTAATGCGGCATATTATCTTCGTCTTTCGGGACACGATGTCACAATTTACGATGCAATGCCCGAAATGGGCGGTATGCTCAGATACGGCATCCCCGAATACAGACTTCCCAAAGATGTTCTGCGTAAAGAAATCAAAGCAATTACCGACCTCGGTGTAAAAATGCTCAATAACACAAAAATCGGCAAGGATATTTCCTTTAATGAGATAAGAAATACAAATGATGCAGTGCTTGTGACTGTCGGTGCATGGAAAGGCAGTAACATGCGTTGCACAGGCGAAGACCTTGAGGGAGTTCTCAGCGGCATCGACTTCTTAAGAGAAGTGAATACAGGCTTTATTCCGGACATAGGTAAGAATGTTGCCGTTGTAGGCGGCGGCAATACAGCAATGGATGCATGTCGTACAGCCGTAAGATGCGGTGCAGAGAATGTTTATGTGATTTACAGAAGAACTCGTGCAGAAGCTCCCGCTGAAGACATAGAAATCGAAGAGGCAATTGAAGAAGGCGTACAGTTCCTGTTCCTTACAAATCCCGATGAAATAATCGGTGAAAACGGAAAGGTCAAGGAAGTAAGACTTCAGATCATGGAGCTCGGCGAGCCCGATGCATCGGGCAGAAGAAGCCCCGTTCCCGTTGAAGGTGAGTTTAAAACGCTTTCTGTCGATACTGTTATTTCAGCAATCGGTCAAAAGTATGCTCCTGCAGGTCTTGAAGAAATTGAGCTTACAAAGTGGGGCACAATTTTTGCCGATGAAATGACCTGCATGACGAACCTTGACGGTGTTTTTGCCGCAGGCGATGCCACAAACAAGGGTGCGTCGATCGCAATTGATGCCATTGCAGAGGCTAATACAGCCGCAAAGGCAATCAATGCATATCTTCTGGGTATGCCCATGGATTTCCCCAAGCCCTATTACTCAGAACGAAATGTTACGGCTGAAATGCTCGCTGACCGTGAGAAAAAGGCAAGAGCAGTTATGTCAGTCAAGTCACCCGAATACAGAAAGAATAACTTTGAATCTGTTATCAACGGATTCACGGAAGAACAGGCAAGAGAAGAAGCAAAACGCTGTCTTGAATGCGGCTGCCACGATTTCAAGGACTGCAAACTCATCCGTTATGCTAACGATATGCCCATTTCTCCCGAAAGACTCAGCGGTGCAAAGCATGAATGCTACAAAGAGCAGAAGCTTGTAACAATCGAAAGAGATCAGGGCAAATGTATTCTCTGTAACCTTTGTGTACGCACCTGTAAAGAGAACGCAAAACAAGGCATTTTAGGACTTGTGGGCAGAGGCTTTAAGACTGTCATCAAGCCCGAATTTAATGATCCCGAAACAGCTGCAGTGTGCAAAGACTGTCATATGTGTGCAGACCTTTGTCCTACAGGAGCATTGAAAATATTAGATTAAAAACAAGGGGCTGTATCAAAAGTCCTGTAAAGTATTATAAAGTTATATCAGCAAACAATAATTCAGCTCCTTTGAATTATTGTTTGTTTTTTTATTGAAAACGCAAATAATTTATGTTAGTATATCAATACATTGACAGACAGGTGATAATTATGGCTGATAAGTCAAAAACAAATGCCATGCGTAAGCTGGACAGCATGAAAATAAAGTACAAAGAGCATTATTATACCGATACTGATGCTGTCAGCGGAGTTGAAGTTGCTCGGGTTCTCGGTGAAGACCCTGCAAAGGTGTTCAAAACTCTTGTAACTACGGGGAAAAGCGGTACACACTATGTTTTCATGGTTCCCGTTGCCGAGGAGCTTGACCTTAAAAAAGCGGCTGCGGCAGCAGGGGAGAAGAATATCGAAATGCTCAAAGCTAAGGATCTGCTTCCTCTTACTGGGTATATCCACGGCGGTTGTTCACCTATAGGTATGAAAAAAGTCTTCAGAACTTTTATACACGGCACGGCTGATGCTTCAGAAACAATTTTTTGCAGCGGAGGAAAAATCGGTTTTCAGATCGAGCTTGCACCGAGTGATCTGGGCAAGGTTGTCAGAATCGAATCCGCAGATATCATAAAATAAAGTCAGGAGAATTATTATGGCAAAAAAGAAAAATGAATTTACATGTCCCGACAGAGCAAAGCTTCAGAAGTTTTCGGATATGCTTTTCGATCGCAGCTATACCTATGCGGCAGGGCTTGATTGTACGGCTTATCTGAGTGATGAACCTCTGAGCTTTCAGGACAGATTCTGCGGCAGAAAAATGCAGCTTGAAGTCGGCGATAAATGGGGTATCAATGTATTTGACTGTGCATGGTTCCATGTTACGGGCAAAATTCCCGAGGGTGCAGATACTCTTGTTGTAAATAACGGCGGTGAGGGTCTTATTTTTGACAGAGAGGGCAATGAGATTCAGGCTATCACCTGTAAAGCCTCCGATTACGATGCTTCTCTCGGAGGCCCTGTCAAGAGGATCATTCCTCTTTATGATTGCCTTGTTGACTCAGATAATATCGACTTGTGGATAGACTGTGCCGCAAACGACCTCTTCGGAAATCTTAAAAATGACGGCAGACTCGTTGAGCTTCATACTGCAAAGCATAATAAAAATATCCGTGACTTAGCTTATGACGTACATGTTCTTCTTACCGTTATTGACAGCGGAGAGGACGAAGGATTTTCTGCTCAGGTCAAGTCGGAGCTTCTTGAAATAGCCTGTGAGCATATCACAGATGAAGAAGCTCTAAAGAAGAGAGAAAAAATCGCTCCTCTTCTTGCTGAAAAATCAGAGGAGGATTTTACATATTATGCAGTCGGTCATGCTCATCTTGACCTTGCATGGCTGTGGCCTATCCGTGAGAGCTACCGTAAGGGCGGCAGAACCTTTGCAACTCAGATAAAAAATATCGAGCGTTACCCCGGTTATGTTTTCGGTGCTTCGCAGGCTCAGCTTTATACATGGGTAAAGGACAGATATCCGAAGCTTTACACAAAGGTTAAAGAGCTTGCAAAAGAGGGCAAATGGGATGTTCAGGGTGCAACATGGGTCGAGCCCGATTCAAATCTTATCGGCGGCGAAAGCCTTGTCAGACAGTTCTTCTACGGCAAAAAGTTCTACCGTGATGAATTCGGCATGGATATGAAAGTTTTCTGGGTTCCCGACAGCTTCGGTTATTCCGCTTGTATTCCTCAGGTCATGAAGCTTGCCGATGTACCTTACTTCCTTACACAGAAAATGAGTTGGAGTATCTATAACGATTTTCCGTACCATTCATTCTATTGGAAAGGTCTTGACGGCTCAACTGTTCTTGCCCACATGCTTCCCGAGAACACTTATAATTCACCCTGCCGTGGCGATTTAATGAAAAAGGGTGAAAAACGGTATATTGAAAGACCCGTTTCCAATAAATCCATGATGCTTTACGGTATTGGTGACGGCGGTGCAGGCCCCGGTTATGAGCATATTGAACGTGCAAAGAGATATGAGAGCTTACGCAGTATGCCAAAGGTCAAAATGTGCCGTACAATGGATTTCTGGAAGGATTTTGACGACGGCGTAACACCTTACCCCACTTTTGAGGGTGAGCTTTACCTTGAAAGACATCAGGGTACATATACAACAAGAAGTGCTAATAAAAAGTATAACAGAAAATGCGAATATGCTCTGAGAAACTACGAAGCAGTAGCTTCCAAGGCACAGGAAAAGGGAATCGCACTTCCCGTTTCACATGCTGAGCTTGAGGAAATGTGGAAAGAAGTTCTTCTTTATCAGTTCCACGATATTCTTCCCGGTTCGTCTATAAACAGAGTTTATGATGAATGTGTGCCCAGATACGAGGCAATGTACAATAACCTTGTAAACAGCACGGAAAACCTTATTTCTCAGATGACAAACGGCAAAACAGCAGTCAACCTTAACTCCTTTGATTATGATACAAAAATCAAGTGCGGTGATGACTGGTACGCCGTAACGGTTCCCGCAATGGGCAGTGTAAAGCTCACTGAGGACAAGAAGATAACTGAATTCAAAAACGATTGCACATATAATTCGATCGAAAACGATAAAGTCAAGGTCACATTCAAAGAGGGCTGTGTCTGCTCACTGTTTGACAAAACATTACAGCGTGAGTTTATTGCTGAAGGCTCAAAAGCGGGTCTTGTTTCCATGTATGACGATTACGGTGATTGCTGGGATATGACAAACTGTCGTGCAGAGTATGTCAACACTAAGAAAGATGCCGAGTGTATCGCATTTGAAATTGACGACGACGGTGCAAAGATCTATGCTGAGTGTAAATTCAAAGTCAAGGACACCGTTATCACTCAGATCTACTATCTTATTGACGGTGACAGCACACTTTACTGCGACATGGATGTTGATATGCAGAATACAAAGTCAATGGTTCGTATGGCTGTACCCGTTAATGTTAAGACAGACGAAGCAAACTTCAACATTCAGTTCGGTCACCTTGCAAGAAAGACAACAGAAAACAATTCTGTTGAGCTTGCTCAGTTTGAGGTGTCGGGTCAGAAGTTCGTAGATATGTCCGAAGATGATGCAGGTATCTCCTTTATCAACGATTGTAAATACGGCTACCGCTGTAAACATGGTATAATCGACCTTAACCTTATCCGTTCTCCCGAAGGAGGCCCCGGCAAGGTCGTAGATCAGGGACATCATGAGATTCACTGGGCTCTTGCACCTCATGCAGGTAAGCTCGGCACAGAAACATATAAAAAGGCTTATTTTGTCAACAATCCTGTTATCGTGACAAACGGAACCGCAAAAGAGGAAACAGTTTCCGCTTACAAATCATCAAATGATTCTGTTGTGCTTGAAACAGTCAAAATCCCCGAGGACGGCAACGGCATTATTGCCCGTTTCTACAACTGTACTGACAGTGAACAGACTGCCGAAATCATAATGGACGGCTACAAGATGGCTGAAACAGTCAACATCATGGAAGAAAAGCTCAGTGAAAAATCAGACAGCGAGCTGACTCTTCACGGCTTTGAGCTTATCAACGTAAGATTTGTAAAAG
>CAZTFS010000001.1:50730-58571 GCA_964613045.1 uncultured Eubacteriales bacterium | reverse complement strand
TTGCACTGTTTACAACTGCCTGCGGCGACAAAAACATTAACACCCCTGACGATGAAATCACAACTGAAGCAGAAGTTACTTCAGTTGAAGCAGTTTCGGCAGAAACCGTGTCGGAGATCGGACAGGGCGAAACATCGTTTTATTTCAGTGTGTTTTATGAAGACGGAACAAGTGACAATTTTGTCGTAAATACGGACAAAACTACCGTAGGCGAAGCCCTTATGGAATTGGAGCTTATTGGCGGCGAGGAAGGTCCTTACGGACTTTATGTCAAGACAGTAAACGGCGTAACGGCGGATTATTCCGTCAACGGAACATACTGGGCATTCTACACAGACGGTGCTTATGCTTCAGCAGGAGCAGACATGACCGAAATCACAGAAGGCTCTCTGTATGCATTCAGAGTGGAAAAATAAATCAGCAAGGGACTGCAGCAATGCAGTCCCTTAAATCATAATTTATCAATGAACAATTTATACAATTTACAATGTACAATGATCAGAAAAAAACGCCTTTATCGCTACATCTGCACGATTGTAAATTGTACATTGTTAATTGTTAATTGGTCCGACAAATTATAGTTTATCTTTATTTCATATTTCTGCTGTAAAGTTATAATGAGGTGTTGGAAAATGTTTCATCTGCTTGTTGTTGATGATGATAAAAATACACGGCTTTTTATGACTGCGGCACTTGAGGCAAACGGCTATGAAGTTACCTGTGCCGAAGACGGACTGAAAGCTCTTGAGATTCTTGACGAAAAACACATTGATCTTATTATTGCAGACATCATGATGCCCAATATGGAGGGTTACGAACTTACAAGAAGACTTCGTGAAGCTCAGAACGTTCTTCCTATTCTTATGATATCGGCAAAACAGCTTCCCGAGGATCGCAAAAAAGGTTTTCTTAACGGTATTGATGACTATATGACAAAGCCGGTAAATACGGAAGAGATGGTCTTACGCATCAAGGCTCTTCTTCGCCGTGCAAAGGTAGTCAGTGAAAAAAGGCTTACCGTCGGTGATGTTGTGCTTGATTATGATACATTGACCGTAACTAAAAATGATGAAGTTATTGAACTTCCCAAAAAGGAATTCAATCTTCTGTTTTTGCTTTTGTCTTATCCGGGGAAGATATTTACCCGTATTCAGCTTATGGATGAGATCTGGGGAGCAGACAGCGATACAGGCTGGGAAACGGTAACTGTGCATATCGGACGTCTTAGAAAAAAATTTGAGAGATGGACGGAGTTTTCAATTGTTTCTGTCCGTGGACTTGGCTATAAAGCGGTGAAAAATGTATGAATGATCAAAAAAAACCGGGCAGAATTGCCCTTTCGATAGTATACTCGGTGTTGGTGTTTCTGATACTTGCAGTCACAATGCTGATAGTGGCAGTTGTGTTTGTTGTTCTCGTTCAGCTCGGAGTTTTTGAGAATATTCTGATGCTGTCAATGAGTAATATGATTTTATTATTGGCATTGACAAGCGTTGTTATCGGAACGATCATCACTGTTGTTACAAGAAATATTCCTCTGCATCCCATAAACAATATAATAAACACTATGAATACTCTTGCATCGGGGGATTATTCCGCAAGAATTCGTCTGGGGAAGTTTCCCGTCGCAAAAGAGCTTGAGAACAGCATAAATACCATGGCACAGGAGCTTGAACACACGGAAAAGCTTCGCAGTGATTTTATCAATAATTTTTCTCATGAATTTAAAACGCCTATCGTTTCCATAGCCGGATTTGCCAATCTTTTGCGGACGGAGGACATTCCTGAGGACAAACAGAAAGAGTATCTTGAAGTTATTGAGGACGAAGCACACCGCCTTGCGAAAATGGCAACTGATGTGCTGAATCTGACTAAGATCGAAAATCAGATCATACTTACAAATGTAACAGATTTTAATTTATCGGAACAGTTGAGAACATGTGTGCTTATGCTTGAGGACAAATGGCTGAAAAAAGAGCTTGATATTGAGATTCTTTTTGATGAGTACACAGTTAACGGAAACGAAGAGTTACTCAAACAGGTGTGGATAAATATTATTGATAATGCGATCAAATTTACACCTGAGGGCGGAATGCTGAAGATATCCGCTTCGCAGACAGATACGGAAACAAAGGTATCTGTTTTCAATACGGGAAGCTACATAAGGAAAGAAGATTATGTAAGGATATTTTCAAAGTTTTACCAGGCTGATACATCTCATTCCGGAGAGGGTAACGGCATAGGACTTGCTACGGTAAAAACAATAATTCAGTTGCATAAAGGCAAGATAGACGTAAACAGTGATGACTCCGGCACAGAATTTGTTGTCACTCTTTACAACTGAAAATAAAAAGCAGGGCTTCGCTATGCGTGATACTCCAAGCAGAGTGTCACGCAACTCTATTCGCCTACGCCGAGTGATATTCGCTACGTGAGTTTGCGGCGAATAGAATATCACTAAGCCCATTGGGCTTAATATCACTTTCGCAAAGCGAAAATATCACGCTGCCAAGGGCAGCATATCACTCACAGACATAAAGAAAGAGAAGGCTCGTAATGAAAACGAATCTTCTCTTTTTCTGTTGTTCGTGGGTTTGGGCTACCGCCCAACCGTATTTGTACTTACAAATGCGATGCTGGTTCTTAACATGAATTGAATGAATTTTCAAATTCTCCGTTAAGGACATCACACTTATGAGTCCCTGATTTTTATTTTCGGACTGAAATTTTCCGTGCTTAAACAACACCTTGTTCGAGCATTGCGTTGGCAACTTTGAGAAAGCCGGCGATATTTGCTCCTGCAAGCAGATTGCCGTGCATTCCGTATTCTGCGGCAGCCTGTGCAGACTGTGCATATATGCATTCCATGATATCTTTGAGTTTACGGTCAACTTTTTCAAAAGTCCATGCATCTCTGATGGAATTCTGGCTCATTTCAAGTGCTGATGTGGCAACACCGCCTGCATTAGCAGCTTTTGCAGGACCGAAAAGAATATCATTCTGAAGAAAAGCATCGATCGCTTCGGGTGTTGAAGGCATGTTTGCACCCTCCGCTACGGCAATACAGCCGTTGTTTATCAGTGCTTCTGCTGATTCTCTGTCAAGCTCGTTCTGTGTGGCACAGGGAAGAGCAATATCACACTTTATTGTCCATATACCTTTTCGATCCTCATGGTATTCAGCTTCTGTATGAACATTGACATATTCTTTGATTCTTTTTCTTTCCGTTTCTTTGATTTTCTTGATAAGCTTGAGATCTATACCGTTTTTGTCGCAGATATATCCGTCCGAATCGGAAAGAGCCACGACCTTACCGCCGAGCTGAGTTGCTTTTTCTGTGGCATATATTGCTACATTGCCCGAGCCTGAGATGACTACCGTTTTACCTTCAAATGAAAGTCCGTTGTCACGAAGCATTGCATCTGTAAAATAACAAAGCCCGTAGCCGGTTGCTTCTGTTCTTGCGAGCGAACCGCCGTATTCAAGTCCTTTACCTGTCAGAACACCCGTAAATCGGTTTGCAACTCTCTTGTACTGCCCGAAAAGATAACCTATCTCTCTTGACCCTACGCCGATATCTCCTGCGGGAATGTCCGTGTAAGAGCCGATATGCTTTGCAAGTTCTGTCATGAAGCTCTGACAGAAACGCATGACCTCTGCATCTGATTTTCCTTTGGGATCAAAGTCCGACCCTCCTTTTCCTCCGCCGATGGGAAGCCCCGTAAGAGAGTTTTTGAATATCTGCTCAAAACCGAGGAATTTGATGATTCCTTCATAGACCGACGGATGAAAACGAAGTCCTCCCTTGTACGGACCTATTGCACTGTTGAACTGAACACGAAAACCTCTGTTGACCTGAACCGTTCCTTTGTCATCGACCCACGGGACTCTGAATTTAATGATCCTTTCCGGCTCAACAATACTCTCAAGAACACCTCTTTTAACATATTCGGGATGTTTTTCGATAACAGGTTCAAGGGACTCAAGCACTTCTCTGACTGCTTGATGAAATTCTTTTTCTCCCGGATTTCTTTTAATGACTCTTTCCATAAGTGATGACAGATATTCATTTTTAATTGACATGGCAGATCCTCCGTAAAAATAGTGTTGCAAAATATTCTGAAAAGTTATAAAATTAAAAAACAATGATAAAAAAGGGCTTTGTTTATGAAAACCGTAATTGTAATGTTAAATTCAAAATATATACATTCCTCGCTTGCTCCCTGGTGTCTTCTGGCAGGTGTCAGAGCTTATTGCGGCGAAGACATTGATGCAAAAGTTATTGAGGGAACCGTAAACGAAAAAACGGGAGCTGTTGCTGACAGAATATTGAATGAAAATCCCGATGCTGTCGCTTTTTGCTGTTATATATGGAATATAAATTTTGTTTATGAATTGTGTGATGTTATCCGCAGTAAAAGTGATGCAAAAATCATTCTCGGAGGCCCCGAAGTTACATATAACCCGAAAAATGTTCTTATTGAACATAAGAATGTTGATTTTGTTCTCAGCGGAGAGGGTGAAGAGTCATTTGCCTCCCTTTGCAATAAAATAAACGGCAGAAATACCGATGTTGCGGGGCTGTGTTTCAGAGAAAATGAAAAAATTATCGTGTCTGATTCGGCTCATTGTCTGAAAGAACCTGTTTCACCCTATACGGCGGAGTATTTTAATGCTCTTAACGGCAGAATTGCATATATTGAGACTTCCCGTGGCTGTCCGTTCTCCTGTGCATTCTGCTTGTCGGGTGCTGATAAAGGCGTTCGCTTTTTTGATATGGACAGGGTTAAAAAAGAGATACTTGCACTGGCTGTCAGCGGCACACAGACTGTCAAATTTGTAGACCGCACTTTCAACGCCGGCACAAACAGGGCTAACGATATCATCTCTTTTATTATTGATAATTACGGCAAAAGTATACCCGAAAATGTATGTTTTCATTTTGAAATTGACGGCGGTACGCTGAAAGAATCCACATTGGAACTGTTGCAGTCTGCACCGACGGGACTTTTTCAGCTGGAAGCGGGTCTGCAGAGCTTTAATGAATCAACACTGAAATCCGTTAACCGTAATCCCGATACAACAAAGCTTGTTGAAAACTTAAAAAAACTTATATCCTTCGGAAATATGCATATTCATGTTGACCTTATTGCAGGTCTGCCCCATGAAGATCTGAACAGCTTCAGAAAAAGCTTCAACTTATTATATGCATTAAAGCCTCATATGTTGCAGTTGGGATTTCTCAAGCTTTTGCACGGTTCTGAACTGAGGCAAAAAAGTGATTCTTTCGGCTGTGTATACAGTCAGAAAGCACCGTATGAAGTCATTCGTACTGATTGTCTTGCCGAAGATGACATCAAGAGCATTCATTATGCGGAAGATGCTCTTGAACGCCTTTACAACAGCGGCAGATTTTCACGCACGCTTGATTATCTTATTGACGAATGCGGTTGTGATCCCTTTGATCTGTTTTGTGAAGCAGGGGAAGTCACAAAAGACAGTTCAAATATTCCTCTTGACGATTACATTGCTTTAGTATATAATTTTTTCGTAAAAAAATGCGACGGTGCTGTTCTCAGGGACTGTATGGTGTGTGACAGACTCTCTTCAAATTCTTCGGGTGTGCTTCCCGCCTGTCTTAAAATCGAGGATAAACGCCTGAAGAGGATAAAAAAATATATCTGCGAGAATGTTGTAAGAACAGGCGGAAAAATTTCTGTTGCAATACTTTACACTCAGAACAGGGTAGTGTATTGTGATTACAGTGAGAAGAACAAAATAACCGATAATTATACACTTTCATTCACGGAGTTGGAAAAATTATGAGAATGAGAAAAAAGAAAAATCTTGAAGAAAAGCTTCAGACTGTGAATAATCTGTCGATGCTCTATACTGAGGACAGAAACTACAACACATCTGTCCTTGAGAAAGAATATATCGATTTTCAGTCGATATTCGGCAATGATAATCCCATGCAGATGGAAGTCGGCTGCGGTAAGGGGCAGTTTATCTGCGAAATGGCTGAGAGACACCCCGACATAAATTTTATTGCAGTTGAGATAAACCCGAATGTCATTTATATGGCTTGCAAAAAGGCACAGGACAGAGGACTTGAAAATATTCATTTTCTGCAGTGCAGAGCCGAATATCTGCCTAAATACATAAAGGAAGATTCTGTTGAAATGGTTTATCTTAACTTTTCCTGTCCGTTTCCCAAGAAAAAATATGCATGTCACCGTCTTACCGATGAAAGATTTCTTGAAATATACAAGCTTCTTATGAAAGACGGTGCTGAGATACATCAGAAGACCGATAATATGCATCTTTTTGAATATTCAATCGAGCAGTTTTCTCAGTGCGGTTTTGCAATGAAAAATGTCACCCTCGACCTGCATAACAGCAATTTCGAGGGCAACATCATGACTGAATATGAAAAACGCTTCACTGATTTAGGTCAGCCTATCTACAGACTCGAAGCATATCTGAAGGAGAATAAATAATGAAATACGAAAATAACTGGGAATCCATCAATTCAAGACCTGTACCCGAATGGTTTGAAGATGCAAAATTCGGCATTTTTATTCATTGGGGACTTTACAGTGTGCCTGCATATGCTCCCCACGGACATTATGCAGAGTGGTACGGCTGTCATTGTGATGTGGAAAAGGATTCCCCCATTGACAAGCAGTATTATGAATATCATCAGAAAACATACGGCAAAGATTTCAAATATGCAGACTTTGTAAATATGTTCAAGGCAGAAAATTTCAACGCAAAGGATTGGATTCAGCTTTTTGAGGATGCAGGTGCAAGATATATGAACCTTGTTTCAAAGCATCATGACGGCTTCTGCATGTATAAGTCAAAGTACGCATGGAATTGGAACAGTGTCGATGTGGGACCGCACAGGGATTTCTGCAAAGAGCTCAGTGAAGCCTGCGAAGGCACAAAGGTAAGATTCGGTGTTTACCATTCAGTTTATGAGTGGTTTCATCCTCTCTATCTCAAGAATCCCGAAGAATATGCAACCGAGCATCTTATCCCCATGCTCAAGGAGCTTATCGAAAACTACAAGCCCAACACTCTTTTTACCGACGGTGAATGGGAGCATCCCAGCTCAGTCTGGCATTCGACAGAGTTTCTTCAGTGGCTTTACAATGAGTCAAGCGTAAAGGACTACATTGTTCCCAATGACCGTTGGGGCAGAGAAACACGAGGCAGACTCGGCGGCAATCTTACAACAGAATACGGCTTTGTGGGTTCTCCCGATACTGACGTCGATAACATTCAGGAGCTTGACAGGGTATCTGAGGAATGCCGAGGCATCGGAGCTTCATTCGGCTGGAACAGATTTGAAACCGTTGACGATTACCTTTCACCAAAAGCTCTTATTGATATGTTTGTTGACCTTATTTCAAAGGGACAGAACTTCCTTCTGAATATAGGACCTACAGACGACGGCAGGATTCCCGTTATCATGGAAGAAAGACTCCGTCAGATGGGCAAATGGCTCAAAATAAACGGCGAAGCAGTCTATGCCAGCCGTAAATACTGCGTTTCAACAACGGAAAACGTGAAATACACAAGAAGTAAAGACGGCAGTAAAATTTTTGCCTTCTTCATGAAGTACCCCATGGGCAGTGTCACACTCAATGATGTTGATTACAGTGACGATATGAAGGTATCGCTTCTGGGCTGTAACACAGTAATAAAAGCCGAGAATGATAACGGGAAACTTAAAATCAACTTTGGCTTTATTAATCCCGAAGACATTGATTCGGAATATGTTTATACAGTTAAAATTGAAAAATAATCAATAATTTGTCGAACCAATTAACAAT
>CAZTFS010000001.1:0-50630 GCA_964613045.1 uncultured Eubacteriales bacterium | reverse complement strand
ATTGTAAATTATGATTTTCAGTATCTTCTGATGACGGTTTTTATTTGCGTACTTGATGCTTTCCGTTAATGAAGATAAACACATTCAATGCTGTTCCTGCGAGCAACACAAGTAATGCGTGCAGGTTGTTTTCTATTTTCAGAAACGCCATGAACGATACGATCAGAATCACAATGCATGTGATTGTAAGAAGGAAAAACAGGAAGTTGTTTGAATTTTTGCGGTTTTCTTCACTTGTATTTTTTGCCGAATAATTGTTTGTAGTCATTTTTCTTTCGCTCCTTAAGTTTATCTGTTGTCTTAAGTATACAGAACAAAATGTACTATAAAACGGACTTTAAAAATTAAATGTGACAAAAACGGCACCTTTTTTAAGGTGCCGTAAATTTTAAATAACAGTATCAGTGATTCTTTTTACTTCAATTGATTGCGTACAGATATTTTTCGGATCGTTTTCGTCGAGGACTATAAGTCTGCCGCCTCTTTCAAGACCGTAAGAACAGTACCCTGTGCCGAGAGTCTGATAAAGGTCGATACCGTCAATGTTTATATGAAAATCGTTAACATGATCGTGACCGAAGAATGCAGCAACTATATCACCTGTCTTTTTCCAGCTCTCAAACTGTCTTCTGTGGTCGTTATCCATACAGGGCGGACAGGGATCTTCTCTTATCCTTCCCTCAAGGATCTTATGTCCCATTTTATAATATTTTCCTTTTCGCTCAAAGTCGTATTCATCGCCGGCTGAAACTTCTTTGAAACCGTCACGCATCTGCTGAACACATATATGCTGGAAAAGTATTGAGGGCAGAGGCTCACCGCCGTTTTCGGCTTTAAGCTCTGCAGCTCTTTTTTCATACCAGTCGATCTGATCGTCATGAACGCAGTCATAACCGAATTCGCCGTTTTCTCTTTTCTGATAATCGTTTGAATCTATAAGCCAGAGAGCAAACGCATTTTTATCTGATTTACTGCTTTTTATCGTTACACAGCAATTTCCGCAGCCGTAAACATTTTCGTCATTGAGGTTTGAACGGCAGTTCGGGTATTCCATATAAAGCATCATCTGAAATTCAGTATGGAAGCCTTCTTCACCGTCATGATTGCCGAAAACGACACAAAGAGGAATGTTTCTGTCACGGACAGGCTTTGTTATCTTCTCTATGGTCTGCTGAACCAGATCGTATGTAAACTCCTGCCAGTAACCGCTGATATTATCGCCGCCGAAAACCACAAGATCGGGATTTGTCTGTGCAACGAGAGTTTCGATAACATTCTGAGTTTCAATATCTTTAGCTTCGGGAATTCTTCTGTCCTCATCATCGTCCATTTCGGGCATGACCTGATGAATATCCGTAATATGAAGGATTCTGAATTTGCCGTCAGCACCGAATTTCAAAGGTGCAGGCTCTTTTCTTCTGAATTTTGCCGATTTGAATTTGTGGGGGATATAGCTCATGATTTTATCTCCTTTTTTCTTGTGAAGATCGCAGCAACTGCACATACGGCAAATGCTGTGACTGCAAAAATAAGTATGCAAATAAACACATCGTTCCAGCCCTTTGTATCGGCGATCTTACCGAGTAAGGTGATGCTCAGTGTGCTTCCCACATAACAGAACGTATTAAGAAGTCCTGCAGAAAGTCCCGAATCGATTTTATCTCTTGAATAAAGAGGAACGATGCTTGTGATAACATTGTTGACAGCAGACATCATACATGCCGTACCGCCGAAGAGTATCAGCGTCAGGGGAGCTGATCTCAGACCTATGGTTGCAATTATCAGCCCTGCAAGAATGACGGAAACAAGATAAAATCCGCCGTTGAGAATGTTTTCATCTTTCTGTTTCTTATGGCATATCTTGACGATTGTTGCACCGAATATCGAGAGCACGGGGAGCAGAAGTGTAACAATGATGGAAAGTGAAGAGCTTACACCGAATTCTTCTTTCAGTATTGACGGAACCCATGTCGTAATGCCGTCTTTTATGAATCCGTTTGCAACAGCGGAAATGAGAATTACAATTATGCTTATTGCAAATGCCGGTGTTATCTCAAGTTTTTTGCTGTCCGACTTTTCTGTTTTTATAACAGCTTTTTCATGCTTCTGCACTGAAGTCATGCCCACGAACCAAAGTATTGAAATAATGCCGACAACTGTTGCGGAAACATAGAATATGGTCGTCCATTTTAATTCCAAAGCCGAGAACAAAGCCGCAAGTCCGTATGCGGCGAATGTACCCGATGCAACGGTCGTGCTCATTACCATGACGGCACGGGGGAGCTTTTCATCTGAAAGATAGTCCGACAGTGTTTTTATCAGAGAGCTCCAGAGTATGGACTGGAAAACTCCGTTTAAAAACCAAAGATACTTCATGACAGATATATCACTGAAAACTGTCATCAGGATATTGATAACGCAGGAGCCTGCCAGTGCAACGGTGACGGAGTATTTTGTGTTGTATTTCTTTGACAGCAGACCGTTTACAAGCTGACCTGCACCGTATGCAAAGAAGAAAAAGGAACTTACCGTACCTGCAGCTTCCTTTGTTGTATTCAGTTGGGCGAGTATTTCGACCATTGAGGCATTATAGTTGAGTCTGCCTACATAAGCCGCCGTATACGCTGCCCAACAAATAAATATGAGAAAATTCGCTTTTTTGTTGCTTAATGAAGTTTTCATTTTTATCCTCTGCGTTTCTTTTTCTTTTTAGACGGGGCGTTTGTGCTTTTTGATACGGAAAGCACAAGACCTGCTATGATGAGTCCCGCACCGAGAAAAAGCTGCCATGTGAGTGTTTGTGATTTAAGGAAGAAATATGAGAAGATAATCGTTACCAGCGGTGTACCGTAAATATATGTAGTTGCCTTTACGGGACCCAATGTGTTTGTAGCATGGCTCCATGTAAGGAAGCAAATACCGGAGGCAACAAGTCCGAGATATAACAGATTGAAAAGTGCCGTGTGATTTGTAAGAAGTATCTGATAGTCCTTGATATCAACATTAAAAAGGAAGATCGTGGGAATCATGAAAATAAGACCGTACATGAAGATCCTTCTTGTTGTCTGGATAACATTGTGACCGTAAGAGCCTATCTCTTTTGAAAGCAATGAGTAAAGCCCCCATGCAAAAGCCGATCCGATGGCAAAAAGAGCACCTTTTACGTTGATATCGAAGCTGAAACCGTCTTCAAAAGTAACAAGAATGATGCCTGTTATTGCAAGCAGGAAACCGATGAAAAAGTTGACTTTCGGTTTTTCTGCTTTTTTTGAAAAAAGAGAAAGAATACCGCAGAAAAAGGGAGCTGTAGCAAAAATAACGCTTACGTTTGCAGCTTTTGTATACTCAAGAGCAATTATTTCCAGGAAGAAATACAGCGTAACGCCGCAAAGCCCCGCTATTGCATACATGCATTCTCTTTTTACGCCCTCAAATTTAAGTCTTGGGGGATAGATGATATTAAGCAGTATGAATGCCAGTAAGAATCTGCATATAATTACTTCTGCAGTCGAAAGTCCTGCTTCAAGCAGTTTTGTTGATGAGATTACCGTCGTACCCCATACAATTATCGTAAAGAGTGCGGCAAGATGCCCGGTAAATTTGTTTGTTTTCATTTTCTGATGTCTCCGTAATATAGAATTCAACAAAATGAATTATACCACCGCTTAAAAACAGTTACAAGCTTTTTTTCTGAAATAATGTATAAATATATATAAAATCTTCTTGCATTATTATTCCAATTGTAGTATTATTAATTATATATAACAGGAGGTGCGGTATGTCTGCAATAAAAAAGATCATAAGCATATTTCTGGCGATCATAAACCTGTTTATCATCCCTGTCGGTGATGGTTACAGTTATCTGATAAACAAGAGTATCACAATTGAAGTCGATGAGACACAGGAGTATCAGACTGTCAGCGGCTTTGGTGCTTCCGCTGCATGGTGGGCTCAGAATGCAGGTGATTCTGAGTATGCTGACGAGGTTGCAAAAGCTCTTTACAGTGAGGACGGACTTGCTCTTACCGTATACCGTTACAATGTCGGCGGCGGCGAGGCAGATAATCCCAATGCCCGTATCAGCGGTTCGAGAGCGACTGAAAGCTTTTATTATTACAATGAAACAACCGGTGAGTATGAATACGATTTTACCCGTGATGCAGCAGCACAGACTATGCTTGATAAGTGTCTCTCTTACGGCTGTATAGACACGGTTGTCCTGTTTGCAAACTCACCTCATTATTCAATGACCGAATCAGGTTCAGCCTGTGGCAGTTACAGCGATTTTACTTCAAATCTCCCCGAAGAAAATTATGAAGCCTATGCGGATTATTTTATAACTATCACTAAGTATTTCGTTGAAAAAGGCGTTCCCGTCAAGTACATAAGCCCTGTTAATGAGCCTCAGTGGTCATGGGGCGGCGGCTGGGTAGGACAGGAAGGCTGTCACTACGAAAAGGAAGAAGTAGTTGCACTCTACAGAGTCTTTGCTCAGAAGATAAAGGAAAGCGGACTTGACGTCAGACTTATGGGACCCGAAAGCGGTGAAATCGGTGAATTAACCGAATGGTACTTTGAAAATCTTTATAACGATCCCGAAATCAGTGAGGTTCTCGGTTCTCTGGCGTATCACAGCTATTGGAGTGATAATAATTACTGGGGTAAAGTCGGATTCGGTGAGACCGTTGCCGAAAAATACTCAGATTTTAATGTTGATATGACAGAGTGGTGCGAATTGCCCTGTACACATGATATAACAGACTTTGAGGGAGCATTGCTCATGGCAAAGGTCATTATGCAGGATCTTTCACTTTCCAATGTTAATTCATGGTCTGCATGGGTAGGTGTGAATAATTACGCTGTCGGTGAAGACGGAAAAATGTATTCGGACGGTCTTCTTGTTGCTGATGACGACTTTACAGAGCTTTACACGGCGGCAAGATATTCGGCTCTCGCACATTTCTCGAAATATATAACTCCGGGCAGTACAAGAGTTTATTCCAATGCAAGCCGTTTTCTCGGCTCTGACATTGATCTGAGCGACTATCAGTATTGTGCATTTGTTACTCCCGAAGGAAAAACAGTTGTTGTGATTATCAATAACGGCGATGATACAAATATTGCAACAAACAATTTCTGCGGTGATATGGAAGTCATAACTTCTACTGCAGATGCTCAGCTTCAGACTGTTTACAGCGGAAAAACAAAGCTTTTTGTTGAATGTCCCGCTGACAGCATAACAACAATTATTTACGGATAAGGAGAAGAACTGTAATGAAGAAATTTTTATCAATCTTTATGTGTATCGCTCTTGTTTTCACAATGGCAGTACCTGTATTTGCTGCTGACACAGATGTTGACTATGCGATCACAAACCCTTATGATGATGTAGATTGGACTGCTTATAATACGTATAAGGCTGACCTTCATTCTCACACAAACGCATCTGACGGTGACAACACCATTAAAGAAATGATCGAGCGTCACTATGAGCTTGGTTTTGATATCCATGCTATCAGTGACCACGGAACTGTCAACTACAGTTGGACAGAACCCAGCTACGATCCTACTATCAAGCTTTTCATGATGGTAAAAGAGGGTAAATCTGCACTTGTATCACTTGAGGCAAGCGGTACGGCTGATAACGGCAAAAGCTATACGGTTGAGACCATCAACGGCGATGACTACTATACCCAGGAGGGTGGTCATGCTATGCTTCGTGTTCCTTACGCAAACGAGCAGAACCCCACTTCCTTCAATAATGCTCATGTTAACACATGGTTTGTTGACTACGGAAACGGACGCCTCGGCGGCACAAGCGATTATGAAACAATCATCAGTGCTGTTGATGAGCTGGGCGGTGTTTCTGTTATCAACCATCCCGGTGAATACACAAATGCAAGAGATGAACTTTATACAGAAGACGCTTATAATGACAGCGATTTCTTCTACAGCTACTATATTGACAAGTTTGAAAATCTTCTTGTGAAGTACGATTCATGTCTCGGTATCGATATTAACTCCAAGGGCGATTCCAGAACCCGTTTCGACAGAAAACTCTGGGATACAATGCTTACAGACGTAGCACCCACAGGCAGAAACATTTATGCTATTGCATCAACTGATGCTCATAACCTTAAGATCGCAGATTCCGGTTATGTTATGGCTATCATGGAAGAAAATACATCTGCTGCTCTCAAGGAATGCCTCCTTTCAGGTAACTTCTTTGCTCAGAGCTGCTATATCGGCAACGTTGATGAGCTTGCAGCATATTCTGCAGCCCTTCTTGCTTCAGAAGATGCAACTGCACAGGCAGTCGGTCAGTCAATGGCAGAAGCTGTTGCTGAGATCCACCGTTCGATTGAAGAAGACGGCGATCAGAGTATGGAATTCAGATTTGAAGAAAATGCAACATGTGTAACAGTCAATGAAATTGCTGTTGATGATGCTGAAGATATCATTACAATTGATGCAGATGATGCTCTCTACATCCGTTGGATATCTGACGGTGAAGTTGTTGCTGAAGGTGCAACTATTGACCTTGATGAGTGTGATAATATCGGCAGCTACGTAAGAGCTGAGATCATCAGCGAAGGTGCCGTAACTTATACACAGGCATTCCTTCTCAACTATGACGGTATGCCCGAAGAAAACGTCAATGAGGACTTCAAGGATTACGATGCTGCAATTTTTGCAGGCATTGATTCCTTTATCAGAGCTCTCGGCAAGGCTATTGCAGTAATTGCAGATCCCATTCTTAAGGCTCTTAATGTAGTTTAATGTTATTATTTTCTACCCGAAGATCGCAGTAATATTTCTGCCAGCATCGGGAGAATGTATACAGCTCCCATACATTCTTTTATCGAATAAAGCAGAGCTGTGTACATAGTAATATCAAAAAACGGATCTTGACTTACTCCGGATCTGATATAAAAGAAAATTACGGATACGGCAAGGGTTGCGACAAGCACCGTGCCGTATCTTATTATATATTTGGATACTGTATTCATATTTTTAAAAATTATTTTCAAATCTTTTGTTATTGTATTCATTGAAATCACGTCCCATTTCAATTATAATGATTATAAAGGTATCTTCAATGAATAAATTAAGGTAATGGAGCGTATGTATGGAATCACGGTTTGGCGTATCATCAGCATGTTATTATCCTGTTGAAACAGAAAGATCCCTTGCAATAGCAGGTGAGTACGGTTTTAAGAATGTTGAATTGTTTCTTAATTCCCCCTCCGAACTGGAGGATTCCTTTGTTGATGAACTGCTTCGTATAAGGGATAAAAACGAAATGAATATCGTTTCTGTTCATCCTTTTCAGTCTTTTGCTGAGTCATTTTATCTTTTCAGTAATTATGAAAGACGATGGCATGATATTTTGCCTTTGTATGACAGAATGTTTAAGGTTACATCTATGCTCGGGGCTGATATTTTTGTTTTTCACGGAGCAAAAATTCCCGGTTCAATTGATGATGAGGAATACTGTAAACGCTTTCAGCATCTTATCGGAATGGGTGCAGAGTACGGTGTCAGGGTGTGCCATGAAAATGTCGTGTATCACCGCAGTGAGAGCCCTTCATACCTTAAAATGATGAGCGATTATATCGGTAAGGATTTTAATATTGTCTTCGATGTAAAACAGGCTCACAGAGCCGGATATACCTATGAAGATTTTTTTGAAAAGCTGAGTGAGAAGATAGTTCACATTCATATAAGTGACAGAAATAAGGATAAGGATTGTATCACACCGCTTACCGGTGATTTTAATTTTAGTAATTTTCTCAAAAGAACTAAGGATATCGGTTTTAACGGTAAGTTTATCATTGAGCTTTACTATTGGAGCTATTCGCATTACGATGATATATTTACCGCATACAACGGTCTGGAAGAGCTTTTTAGGGATATTTAAAAAGAACACTTCGCATTCGCCGGCTACCCGTAAGGAAGTATTTCTTTAAAATATGAACTTTTTGCATAATAATGCGTTAAAAATTCCCGATATGCATCAGCATTATCGGGAATTTTCGCCTTTTCTTGTATCTGAAATTTGTATTTTAAAGTGCTTCGCAGTTTCGTAAGAACAAATATTGCCTTACGGGTAGTCGGCGTCAGCGGAGCGTGCTGTTATTTCATCTGTTTTTTTTAGATCTTATCAAGTCCTGCGGCTATTCTCAAAGCCTTTCTTGCGTCTGAAGCGGTAATTCTTCCGTTATAGTCAAGATCAGCATTTTTTTGTTGCTGTTCGGTGGCAGTTTGCAAAGTTGCGGCTATTCGGAGAATTGTTCTTGCATCAGCCGCCGTGATTTTTCCGTCCAGATTCATATCGCCTTTGAGATATTCGGGTTCGTCAGCATCAGGTTTTGTTGTGGATTCAGCCGTGGGTTCTGTATTGTTTTCTGGTGGTGGGGCTGTTGTGGTTTCGATTTCAAGCGTGATATCGATTTTTGTTGTCAGAACGGTCACTTTTGTAGTTGTTACAGGAGCTTGAGTACTTGAATCTTCTGATTTTGATTCTGTTTCATCGCTTGAAACCTCTGTTGTTGTAGTTTCTGTAGTGGTCTCAGTCGTAATTTCGGTGGTACTCTCAGTAGTAGTTTCTGTGGTAGTTGCTGTTGTTGTTTCGGTTGTTGTTTCTTTCTCAGTTGCGGTTGTAGCCTCTTCACCTTCTGCAAGAATCGTCAGCGGTGCATGAATGACCTGACCGTCAGATAATGTTATATAGTAGTGATGAGTACCCGCAATATGCAGAAAGTCAAAATCAATTCTTATCTGTGTGCTTGTAATTGCGTATGAAGCACCAAAGGAATGCTTGCAGGTGATGTTTGTAAGATACAGACCGTGTGTGTTGTTTATATAGAGTGTAGCTTTGTTGTCATTTACGGTGTAAGAGCTTTTCTCCCAACTGAATTCAAGATCAGAATCAGTGGGAATATCGCAATGACATGTATCGCATTTTCCGTCATTATTACTGTCAGCGTGTCCGTTGGTTTTAACAGTCTGTTTATATGAATCACCGCAGAATGCACAGTCGTATCTGTACATGCCGTCTGATTCGCAGATCATTTCCACCAAAACGGTCTTTTTATATGAATGGTAACACTTTTCAATTTTACATTCGTTTGTAATTGTATTTATGCTGTAAAATACGGGAGCTGAATCATCTGTTACATACCATATGATATCAGAACCGACAAGAACAGGCTCGCAGTCTGAAAGCTGAGCATTAAAATCTGCTGCATCGTGCAATTTATTACCGTTTTCATCTATTGTAATGTAAGACACACCGTTTTCGCTTTCCCACATAACATTGTATTTGCCGTTTCCGATCCCGGTTATGTAGGGAGCACCGCAGGAGTTGCTTGCAGAGTCGATTTCTATTATCTTTACGGATGCTTTGACGAATGAATTCTTGGGAACGATCGCAATATATGGCTTTCTTTCTGTTGATGTTTTTTCCTGTTCAATACTGTCGAAAACAATAATATAATTGTTGTCTGTAATGATCATATCGCCGAGTGTTACGCCTGTATAGTTGTCGCCTGATTCACCTGCAATGCTGAAAATATTAAGCATTTCGGGGGCTTGAAGCTTGGAATTACCTAACTGATTTTTGTATCTGAACATAACAATTGTGCGGGGATGGGCATCGCCGTGATCGACAGTGATAATACTGTCTGTATCCGGATCAGCCGCAATGAACTGGTTGAAGGAATGGCTTACATAACCCGTACCGTTATTGGAAACTGCACTTTTGTTATCGGTAATGGTCATAGTGTCAATATGAAGAGTTATCGTCATATTTGCCTGATGGCCGTTATACATTTCGTGGCAGGAATGAATATAGAGATAATCGCCGTATTGTTCAAATCTCAGCGAGCCTCCGTTTGTGAATATGGTTGTGTTTGAACCGTAAACACTTGCTGAAGCAAGTCTTTTCCAGTCCTTAGTATATTTGATTATTCTTATAACCTCGGCATTTTCGCTACAGCTTTTATTGTCGGCTGCACATACGATAAAATTGTATTCATCGCCTGTATAAATACCGCTTACTCTTTCCAATTCGCCGTCAATTGAAAAGAGATTAATAAGGTTGTAGTTTTTGTCAAAGGTTTCAATGTAGACAGTATTATCAACAAATTCTTCTCGGGTCAGATATCCGTCTTCAATGCTCAGATGGGATGACACGGGAGTTGCCCAATAAGTGTTTGCATAGTTTTTGATGTTTGTTGAGTGCACAAGATCATCTGCGGTCGTCTCAGCTGAACCGGGGAAAATCAGAGAAGTTGCCAGCAGGGTAACAGAAATAATGACTGCAATAATTTTTTTGTACATAAAAGAACACTTCCTTACAGACTAATTATTGCACATATTCACTGATTTGTCAACAATCAAGTTTGAATTTTTATTTAAAGTGCTGTATTATTCAAAGAAAAACCGATACAGAAATTACCCTGTATCGGCAGTTATCACATATTTTTAAGTATGTCAAGAGCGATTATATACCCCTCAAGCCCCTTGCCGATAACATGCTCAAAGCAAGCCATACCGGCATAAGATACATGTCTGAAAGCCTCACGTTCATTTATATCGGAAATATGAACTTCAACAGCAGGTATTTTTACCGTTTTGAGTGCATCAAGGATTGCAATGCTTGTGTGGGTGTATGCTGCAGGGTTAATAACGATGCCGTCAGCATTTCCGAACGCTGACTGAATCTTATCAACAATATCGCCCTCATGGTTTGACTGGAAGCATTCAACTTCAATATTATTTTCCTCAGCCCAGTTTCCGATTTTTAAAAGAAGCCCTGCATAAGTTGTGTTGCCGTAAATATCAGGCTCTCTGATGCCCAGCATATTAAGATTAGGACCGTTGATGACTAAAAATTTCATATAAACAGCTCCTTTATTCTGTCTGCAACTTCTTCCACTGTTCCGTTGCCGTCAATTTCCTTGTGACAGATACTTCTGTAAAGGGGGAGACGCTTTTCAAACATCTGATGAAGGTCATTCCTCTGTGAAAGCGGTCTGCCGTCTTTCGGAAGCACATCAATATTGCGGTTGATAAATACAACTGTGCCGTTCTGTCTTAAAGCATCGTGATTTTCGGGTGTTACGATAACTCCGCCGCCTGTTGCAATTATCAGTTCTTTTTCCTTGCCAACCTCTCTTGCAACGTCAGCTTCGATCTTTCTGAAGCCCGGTTCACCCTGTTCTTCGAAAATTTCGGGAATCGTTTTGCCTGCTTTTTCAACGATAAGTGCATCCATATCCGTGAATTTTCTGCCGTAGTATTCAGCTAACACTTTACCGATGCTGGTCTTTCCGCAACCGGGCATACCGACAAGAATTATATTTGTCAGATCGAAGGACAGCTTTTTGACTATCATGTCAATAACACTTTCCTCAAACTGAGTGCCGAAGAAATGCTCTGCGGCTTTTTTTGCCTGTGCGGAGAGCATATAAAGACCGCTTATGCAGTTGACACCTTTTTTCTGAGCATCAAGCATGAGCTGAGTTCTTTCGGGGTTGTAAATTACGTCTGCCACGCCCTGAAGATTCTTGAAATTATCAAGCTCAACAAGAGTTTCAAGATTTTTCGGATACATACCGACAGGTGTTGCGTTTATAATGACTTCCGAATCAAAATGGGGGTCAAGCTGATCGTAATGAGGCTCGTTAAAGAGTGATGCGACAACTATTTCCTTTGCTCCCAGATCTCTTATAACGCTCTGAACTGTAACCGATGCACCGCCGTCGCCTAAAACAAGAACTTTTTTGCCGTTTACGTCAATACCGCCTTTTTTCAGCATGTATGTAAAGCCGTAATAGTCGGTATTATAGCCTGTAAGCGTGCCGTCCTTTTCCTTGACGACTGTATTTACACTGCCGATCTTAAGTGCCGCATCGTCGATCTTATCGAGAAACGGCATAACAGTCTTCTTGTAAGGGATCGTGACATTTATTGCATCAAATTCTCTCTTTTTAAGGAAAACCTCCACGTCCTCCTCTTCCATTTCAAAAAGATCGTATTTATAATCACCTAAAAGAGCATGTATCTGGGGGGAGTAGCTGTGTCCCAGTTTTCTGCCGATAAGACCGTAATTTCCGTCAAAATGCATTGGTATCATCCTTTCATCAGATAACTTCCGAGTAACTGCCGAAATAAGTAAAGCTGCAGTTTTCTGCATTCAGTTCATCGAAGAGGCTGAGCAGATCGGGGGAGTAGACAGAAGCTTCAATATCGAAATAGAACATGAATTCAAAGTTCTTTTCGGGTATGGGGCGGCTCTCAAGCTTGATAAGGTTGATGCCGTGAGCATTGAATTTCGCAAGAACAGAGTATAAAGCACCGGGAGTATGGTGAGTTGTCATCATAATGCTTGATCTGTCTGCACCGGGGAATATCTGCATGTCCTTAGCGATACATATAAATCTTGTATAGTTGTTTTTAACATTCTGAACAGCGTACTGAAGCTCCTGCAGACCGTAAAGCTCACAGCAATCCGCCGATGCAATTGCCGCCACATCGTCTCTGTCACTTTCTGAAACGAATTTTGCCGCTTCAGCCGTATTCTTTACAACAGTTATCTTGACTCCTAATGTGGATAAGAAATCACTGCACTGGTTGAGAGCCTGTTCATGTGAAAATATCTCTTTTACCTTTGACAGGTCAGTACCTTTCTTTGCAAGAAGAGAATGGTCGATCTTAAGACGTATACTCCTTACTATGTAACAGTTATATTCTTTAAGAAGATCATAAACTTTGTTGACCGAGCCTGCCGTGCTGTTCTCAATGGGAAGTATACCGTAATTGCACTTGCCTTCGGAAACAGCATCGAAAACACCGTCCCATTTTTCAAAATAGCTTATAACAGGATATTTGAAAATACGGTCACAAGCGTGCTGGGAGTATGCACCTTCAACACCCTGGCACGCAACTGTTGCATTTTCGGGAAAAAGACGGGGTGTTTCTTCTATAACACGCTGCATTTTCTGTGTAAGAGGTGACTGACCGTTTATGATTTTATGCTGATATGATCTTGAAAGAGTGAGAATATCCGAATATAACATTCTTGTGTAGTTTGCTATCTCAGGGTCGGACATGTTTGCAACACGCTCGAGAAGCTCTCTTTCTCTTGCTTTGTCAAGAACAGGCATGTTGTTATCAATTTTATATTTAGCAACTTCGAGAGATACGCCCATACGCTTGTTATATAGAGCTGTAAGCTGAGTATCTATCTCATTTATCTGCTGTCTTAATTCTTTTATATCCATTATTTTGTCTCCTTGATTATATCAAGTATGCTTATTGCCGCTACAGCCTCGATAACGGGAACTGCACGCTGAACGATACAGGGATCGTGTCTTCCCCTGATAACAAGGTCTGCGTTTTCATTTTTTGAAAGACTGACACTTTTCTGTTCTTTACCGATTGAAGGCGTAGGCTTCATTGCCGTTCTGAAAACAATGGGCATACCTGTTGTGATACCGCCTGTAATACCGCCTGCATTGTTTGTCTGCGTGACGACTTTTCCGTCAACGATACGGTAGGGGTCATTGTTCTGACTGCCCAAAAGGTGTGTACAGTCAAAGCCGTTGCCGAATTCGATTCCCTTTACTGCGGGAACGGCAAAAATGTTCTTTGCAATGACATTTTCAACACCGTCAAACATCGGGTCGCCGTGACCTGCATCAACACCTGTTATTGCACATTCGATGATTCCGCCGACAGAGTCTGCCTCCGTTTTTGCAGAAAGGATCTTTTTGATCATTTTTTCGCCTGCAATGTCGTCAATAACGGGGAAATCCTTTGATGAAATATCACAGTCGGTTATATTTATCATGTCAAAAGGCTCGTCCTTTACATCGGCAACGGAATAAATATGAGCCTTGATCTGAATACCCATTTCATCAAGTATCTGCATACATACTGCACCTGCAAAGCATAGGGGAGCAGTAAGTCTGCCCGAAAAATGACCGCCGCCTGCAACATCGTTAAAACCGTTGTATCTCACACTTGCCGCAAAATCAGCATGTGAAGGTCTGGGGCAATCTCTGAGATTGGAATAATCGCCCGAACGGGTATTGGTGTTGCGGATAACGGCACATAAAGGTGCACCGCAGGTTATGCCGTCAGCAAGTCCTGACATGATTTCGGGCATGTCAGCCTCTTTTCTTGCCGTTGACATTGCGTTGTTGCCGGGGGCTCGTCTTGCCATAAATTTATATATTTTTTCCGTGTCGAGCTTAACACCCGTCGGAAGTCCGTCTATAACAACGCCGATTCCTTCGGAATGAGATTGACCGAAGACGGAAATTTTTATATTTTTACCTGTCATTGATGACATCGCATATACCTCCGAGCTTAGTTAGATCTTCAAAGAATAGGGGATAGGATTTGCTGACAGTCTGAGCATTTTTGACCGTTACGACGGAATGGGAAGCAAGCATTGCCGCCGCCATAACGAGCCTGTGATCGTTGTATGCATTTATCGTAAAGCTGTCTTTGAGCTTTTTTCCGCCGTTTATTATAAGACCGCCGGAAAGCTCGGTTATATCTCCGCCTGCAAGCTTGATTATTTCCGTAACAGTTGCAAGACGGTCACTTTCTTTGATTCTCAGTCTTTCTGCGTTGTAAATATTTGTTGTCCCCTCAGCGAAAACAGCAAGTGTAGCGATAACAGGCACAAGATCGGGGATATTTTTGACGTCAACATTGATTCCGTGAAGTTGATTTTTGCTGACATGAAGTGAATTTTCTGTCATTTCGACGTCTGCACCCATCTGTTTTACGATATCGGCAATTGCTTTGTCCCCCTGAACGGAATCAGAGAAAAGTCCGTTTGCCGTAATATCCGAAACTGCACCGAATGCGGCAAAGAATGCACCGTTTGACCAGTCGCCGTCAATTTTTATTTCGCCCGGAGAAATATATTTCTGATTACCTTTTACAAAGTAGGAATCACCGTTTTCGATGACCTCGACACCGAACTTTTTAAGTGTTGCAACGGTCATATTTATATACGGCTTCGATTCTACGGGTGGGATAAGTTTTATCTCGCTGTCACCTTTTAAAAGCGGTAGTGCAAACAGCAGACCTGTTACAAACTGAGAACTGACATTTCCGGGAAGAGTAAACACTCCGCTTTCAAGCTGACCGCTGATTTTTATGGGAAATTCCCCATCGGGTGAAACCTTGACACCGTGTTCCGAAAGGGATTTGAGCAAAGGAGTCTGAGGTCTTTGGGGGAGTCTGCCCGAGCCTGTAAATACGGAATTGATACCCAGAGCTGCCGCAACGGGTATCATAAATCTTATTGTCGATCCGCTTTCTCCGCAGTCGAACAACGCATTTTCGGTTTTTCTGACGGGAGTTACCGTAAGGTTCGTTCCGTCTTCTTCAATAACAGCCCCTGCCGCCGATAAACATTCGGCAGTAGCCTTAATGTCGTTTGAAGTGGAATTGAGCAGCAACGCTGTTTTTTTATCTGACAGAGCTGCCGCTATAAGAGTTCTGTGAGCATCGGATTTTGAAGCGATCGCATCAACAGAGCCTTTCATGTTTCTTAAATCAAGTCTGACTATCATATTAAAGTCCTGCCTTTATGAAGTCAAGAGTTTCGCTGACGGGGATCTTCTTTCCCACGCATTTGCCCATTTTCTCGGGGACTATCAGAGTTATCGTACCGCCTGTCCTCTTTTTGTCCGAGCATGCAACATCGAAAAGAGCACGTGGAGTATATCCGCATGAAACAGGCAGATGATTCTTAAGGAGTACTTCTTTTATGGTTTCCGTAAGGTCAACACTGCTCATACCTGTCTTGTATGCACCTTTTGATGCAATAATCATGCCTATTGCAACTGCACTTCCGTGGGAAATTTCAAAATTGCTGTTTATTTCTATAGCATGACCGATGGTGTGACCGAAATTGAGAATGCCCCTTATACCTGTGTCCTTTTCGTCAAGACCGACAATATCACGCTTTAATTCAACACATCTGGTAATAACGTACTCAATGTTATCTTTTATATCGTTGTTTTTAAGGAACTCAAAAAATTCTTCGTCAAGAATTACGCCGTACTTGATGACTTCTGCACAGCCGTCAGCAAATATCTCATCGGGGAGTGTATCAAGGGCTGAATAGTCGCAGATGACCATATCGGGCTGATAGAATGAGCCTACAAGGTTTTTGCCCTGAGGAAGATTAACTGCTGTTTTTCCGCCGACGGAAGAATCCACGGAAGAAAGGAGAGTTGTCGGCATCTGAACGAATTTGATTCCTCTGAGGAATGTAGCCGCCGCAAAGCCGCCCATATCACCGGGGATACCGCCGCCGAGAGCGACTATCATATCGGATCTTGTGATGTGGTTTTCTGCAAGAAAAGAGAGAATATCAGCATAAGTCTGTACCGATTTTGATTCTTCACCGTGTGCAAATACCAGCTTTACCGTTCTGAAACCTGCTTCTTCGAGAGAAGCAATCACTCTGTCAGCATAAAGTCTGTTAACGTTATCGTCAGTGATAACAGCCGCAGAGCAAACGCCCAGTTCTTTTTTTATCATCTCACCGCAGTTGTTGATAAGTCCGGAGCCGATATATATATTATAGCTTTTTGATGCATTTACTGTAACTGTGTTCATGCTTTCACCTTAATTTCTGTAAATAAGTCCGTCAATAGCTTCCTTACGTTCTCTGCCGTTTCTGAGAAGCTGACACATTTCATCTTTATCCTTATTCTGAAGGGCTTCCTTGTATTTTACAAGATTTTCGATAAGTTCGTCAAGCTCTTCCATAAGATAATCATCGTTTTCAAAAAATAATTCCGTCCACATGTGTTCGTTGAGTTTTGCAACACGTGTAAGGTCACGGTATGAGCCTGCGGAAAAGCCCTTATGAAGCGTTGCCGCATTATTTTTGACATAGGCATTTGAAACCACATGGCAAAGCTGAGAAGTGTATGCAATAATTCTGTCATGCTCTTCGGGAGTCGCTATCTGGATGTTTGTAAAACCCGTCTTTGCAAAAAGAGTTTTCAATATATCAACTTTTTCATTCTTTACCTTACCGTTGGGGCAAAGAACGAGGGACGCATTCTGAAACATATCTTCACCGGAATACGCAAAGCCCGACATGTGAAGACCTGCCATCGGGTGAGCACCTATGAATGTAAATCCGTATTCTTCTGCCACAGGCTCAAGTGCGTCGCAGATAAGTCTTTTTACACCGCCGCAGTCAATAACGATTGCATCTTTATCAAAAAGATGAGCATTCCTTTTTACATAATCGATGGTAGCTTCGGGGTAAAGAGAAACGATTATCAGCTGACAGGAAGGAAGTGTATCTTCCGTAAGTTTCCCGTCAAGGACTTTCATTGAAATTGCTTCATCCGTAACAGCTTCTGTTCTGTTGCAGCCGTATATTGTATTGTCCGTGTATGCTTTAAGAGCCTTAGCCATAGATCCGCCTATAAGACCGAGACCCACAATGCCTATATTCATATATTTTACCGTACCTTTCTTTGCGGGAAATGAAGAGACAAATTAAAGATTTATAATCAAAAATTATACAATATTTTCTTCACTGTGTCAATACTTTAAAGTAATGAAGAAGAAACTTTTTCTTTAAGCTGCTGTTGCTTCCTTTTTATCTCTTGTCAGCTCTTTTATCCATTTGAAGCGGTTGACTTTACCTACAGCAACAAAACACTTTAGTATCTGATCGGATATTAAAAGGAAGAATGTCACGGGAATAATACGAACCGTTTTTTTAAAGACTGATTCGGATTACTCCCGTCGCCCAAAGCAGCCAAGAACGGTATTGGGCATCGTAATAACGAAAACAGCCGGAAGAAGGCTCAATTCGCTAAGTTTACACTGTAAACCGGCAGATTCTGCAGTATTATGATTGCTGACATTGAGAAAAATGATTTGCAAAAATATTTGTCTTTAAACAGTTTTATCTGTGGTGTATACACATTCGTCGGTAAGAACGACCGACTTCATCCTTTCGCCGTCGAATTCAATTTTATCAATACATAAAAATCTTGCGTCTCTGTTTTTGACGTCAACTTTTCTTCTGTGATATGCACAGAGATAGTCGTTTGTACCTTCAATGCGAATAAATCCGTTATGACCTGTGCCTTCGTACTTTTTACCGTCTTTTGAAAGAACAGTTCCTTTTGACCGGAATTTGCCCAAAGGTGAATCGGATACGGAATAATCAACACGGTATGAACCGTCACCCCATGCACCGCAGGACCACATAAAATAGTAAAGTCCGTCTTTTTTCATCATGCACGGACCTTCAACATAATCCTTCGGCGTGATTTCCCTGAAAATATCACCGTTTTCAAAAGGCACAAAGCCGTCCATCGTTTCGTTCATGACAGCAACATTGCAGTGCTTCCAGCCTCCGTAATAAAGATAAACAGTGCCGTCATCATCCTTGAATAAATGTGCATCTATAGGCTGAGCTCCGTTTATAAATCTGTCGATGAGAGGCTTGCCGAGATAGCTTATGAAAGGGCCTTCGGGACTGTCCGAAACACCTATTTCAAGTCCGCCGAGCTCATCATCATTCTGAATGTCGTTTGATGCAAAAATATAATAATATCTTCCGTTCTTTTCGATTACGGTCGGAGCCCATACAGCTTTTTTTACCCACGGAAAAGACTCAATATCAATAATATCTTTCTTTATCTCCCAGTTTTGAAGATCTGAAGAGATGAAGCAATCATGATTGAGCTGTTTTTCATAAGGTGCGGAACGGGTAACGTAAATATAATATTTACCACCGTAAAATCTTGCTTCGGGATCGGCGTACCAGCTTTCGGAAAGGGGGTTTTTTATTTTGATCTCCATTTTTTTATGATACCTCCGACGATTGCGGCAACACCGGTCAGTGCTGCTGCACCCAAAACGGTATATTTTGTTCTCTCCATATCGTCTGCATCCCAGAAATATCTGAGCTTAGTATCGATTCCGTCGCCTAAAAGATCTGAGATGTTAAGTGTGTACGTATAAATGTTTTCAGGATCGTGTTCATAAATATCAAACACACGCACACCTCTTGATTTGTTTCCGTAGCATCTGAAAGAAGCAGCAGGTGTGGCAACAAATTCAATACCGTCTTTTTTGCCTGAAAAACAGTTTGTGTGGTCATGACCTGATATTATCATTTTTGTATTGCCGTCATTTTTAACAGCTTCATAGAAACCGTTGTCTTCAGGGAGAGCGGAAATGTGCTCACCAAGCTCACCGCTTGCCGTATTTTTCAGTCTTATTGCTCTGCCGTCAGCATCAGTTTCAACAAAATCGAATAATTCCTTAAGGGGAATATGCATGAACATCATTGCCGGACTGTCATTTTCAGCGGCTTCATTTTTGTACCACTCAACAGCCTCTTTTGTTATTTCTTCATAACATTTATCCTCTTGACGGTCGTAATAAGCTGTATCTATCATGTAAATGTCAAATATTTTATTCTTTTCATCAGACGAATAAACAGGAAGACGGTATGTACCGCACAGCTTTCCCGTAGTTTCAAGTCCTCTGTTCATTCTGCAGGCTCTGAAAATATCAGCCTGTTCATCCTTAGTGAAGGAGTTGCGGTCATCATGATTGCCGAATATTACGGCGAACGGGATATTTCTCTTTTCGGGAATATCCGTAATATGATGTATTGCAGTTTCAAGAATTTTGTGCTCTTCATCTCTTGTCAGATTTCTTTGTCCGTTGCCGAAACGTCTGTCGCAGAGATGATTGCCGAGAATGTTGTCTCCCGTAAAAATAATAAGATCAGGCTGAACCTTATCGCAAGCCTTGTTGAGCATTGTAAGCATAGTTTTTCTGACCCACTGAGTATCCTGAGGGTCGCTTATCTGCATTATTGTTAACTTTCCGTTGTTAAATTTTACCTTTTCCATATTTCTCACACCGATAAATAACAAATCACTTTCTGAAAATTTTTATTTTTAAGATCATCTTTCTTTATAAGAAAATAAAGATAACCGCTGTCTTCAAATTCGAGGGTAAAATCGTCGCCCGAGAAGGAGTCAAGACAAAACAGTAACTCATATTCGCTTATATCATCATTCTTGTCGGGAAATTCACCCGTAAGCTGATGAAAAGCTTCACTGTCGGGGATTTCTTCGTTTGAAAAATTCATCGCCAGATCTGCAAATCCTACCGCATCGCCGTTTTCGTCAACAATCTCACCGCTGAGCAGATCATTTGTATCGGTTTCATCATAAATGACCGAAAAATTACCCATGCTCTGAAAACCTGCCGTGATCGGCGGTGCAGTTTCTTCACCTAACGGATTGGCAATACAGCCGAAGAAGTAAAGCATACCTTTTTCGGGTAATACATCATTATATTTGTGTGCATCTGCACAGTTTATCTGACAAATGAAATCCATGTCATACTCGTCTTCATCTGTCGGCCAGTCAAAATCATCGGGCAGATCGGGAGCACCGAAAAATTTGCTCTGACCCAATTTTGCTTCTTTTGCTTCGTAAGCAATATATACAGCTTTATTCATACATTTATCACCGTCGTTTATTTTATCATATAAATATAAAAAAAACAACCGATACGGCAGAATTTATTTCGTCTGTTCATAATCCGAAAGAAGCTTTTGAATTTCGGGAAAATACTTGAATACTTTTTGCAAAACCGCTATAATGAACCGGAGGTGCTTTTATGAGAAAAATCAATCATTCCTGGTGCATGGACAACGGCGGTGTACCTGTTATAAATGAAGAAGTAAAGCGTTATCTTTCCGTCAGACCATCCGCAAGACAGCTTTTGTGGAATAACATGAAATATTATAATTTCATTCATTTCGGAGTCAATACATTTACGAATCGTGAGTGGGGTGACGGCACAGAGGACGAAGGCGTGTTCAACCCCACTGAGCTTGACACCGACCAGTGGTGCAGAGTTCTGAAAGCAAGCGGTTCAAAAGGAATTATCTTTACTGCAAAGCATCACGACGGATTCTGTCTGTTTGATTCAAAATATACCGAGCACACTGTCATGAACAGCCCCTACGGGAAAGATGTTGTCAGTGCACTGAGTGTAAGCTGTGAAAAATTCGGGCTTAAACTCGGTCTTTATCTCTCTCCCTGGGACAGACACGAAAAGACATACGGTACACCCGGATATAATGACTTTTTTGTCAATCAGCTTACGGAGCTTTGTACGAATTACGGAAAATTGTTCTGCTTTTGGTTTGACGGAGCTTGCGGTGAGGGGGCAAACGGCAGGAAGCAGTTTTACGACTGGAACAGATATTATGCTGTTATCAGAGAGCTTCAGCCGGATGCGGTTATTACAAACTGCGGTCCCGACGTAAGATGGATAGGTAACGAGGGCGGCAAGGTCAGAGAGAGTGAATGGAGCGTAATTCCGTGGACGGCAGGAGCTCTTGATGATGTTGCAAAGAATTCTCAGCAGATAGAGGGCTTGGGGATAACAGTCTTTGACCGTATGGAGGAGGATCTCGGCAGTCGTGAAAAACTGGGAAATATGTCTGATCTTCGTTGGTGTCCCGCAGAGGCGGATGTTTCGATAAATGACGGCTGGTTCTGGCATGATGATGCGTTTTATTTTGAGCAGGGCAAACGTGTAAGCAGATCTGCACAGGAGCTTGCGGATATATATTTTAACACTGTGGGCGGTAATGCGGCTATGCTTCTGAATGTTCCACCCGATACGAGAGGGCTTATCAGCGACAGAGAGATCCGCACGCTTAATGAATTTTCTGCAATCATTAACAGTACATTCGGTGAAAATATGCCCTATGAATTGACTGTTGTTGATAAAAACGGCGAAGAGTTTTTGCCCCTTGCAGACGGCTTTATGCTTCAGGACTGCGAGATTGGTGCAATGCTTAAACCGGCAGGAAAATTCAGAACTATGGTCATTGAGGAAGACATAAGATACAGTCAGCGTGTGGAAAAATATGAAATATATGCAGACAATATAAGAAAAGCCCACGGTACGACCGTAGGCTCGGGCAGGATCATCAGATTTCCTGATGGTATTGAAGCTGATGAGATACTCTTTGTTGTTACACAGTCAAGAGGTAATCCCATTATCAAAAGCATAAAATTATATAAGTAATTATTTGAGAACAGTTTTGATGTATTCTTCGATATCATCAAGACTGTTTGCCTTTTCGGCTGACGGATAACAGCTTTCGGAATACAAAAGTCCGTCATCGGTCTCGATAAACAGGTATCTTTCGCCGTCATCAAGACCGTACTGTGCAAGCTCATTCAGATAAAGCACGGAATCACCTGTTTTGTATACACTGCCATTATTGTAGATCTTTGCTATGAAGATGCCTTCCGTTCCCACATCTATCTCCTCAGCGACAGATGAGATAGACGTATGAACACCTTCAGCAATGGGGAAGGGAAGAAGTAAGGACACAACTGAGCCCGATTGAATGTTTCCGACAATAACAGAAGACACTTTAATACTCAGTAAGCATCGGTATTCCTTATGTCCGTCAAGTTCGATAAGAATATTGTCGACAGCTTCTGCAGTGCCTCTTATTATCACTTTGTCTTCACCGTTTATCAGCTCATCTTCACTGTATCTGACAGAATAGGATGCTGCTGAATTCATTGAAGGAATATTATCTGTAATTTTTACTTTTACGTTTGATGAATTTACAAGTGTGATTTTGTTATTGAGCGTTATCGGAATATCCGAACCTGTTTCTGTTTCTTCGATCAACGGCAGATCTCGGTTGTTGCTTTCTGACAGATATCGGACACCTGCAAGCATTGCGATCAGTATCACCGCAATCACGATAATAATTAATTTTCTGTTTTTCATTTTTTTTCAGCCCCTTTCACTTATTAGATGTAAAAACAGACTGAAGTGTTGCATAAACAATATTTTATCGAACCAATTAACAATGTACAATGTAAATTGTTAATTGTACATTGTAAATTGTACATTGTTCATTGTACATTGTTCATTGATAAATTCTGATTTATAAAAAACCGCTGAAGATCACTCCTCAGCGGTCAATTTTGCTTTATAGGAAACTGCGTTTCCATAAATCAAAAAAATTATATGTCCCGCCGATTTGTCCTGCGGGCACGGCGATGAACGAATCGAAAACGGTCGCCGTAGGCGTACGGCGAAAGCCGTTTTCTTGTAATTGAATTAATACTTATTGTAGAGAGGACCGTAAGCTGCACAAGCTCTGTAATCCTGACCTTCTTTATCCATGCCGAATGCATTCCAGCAAGCAGGACGGAAGATCTTCTCTTCGGGAACGTTATGCATGCAAACGGGGATTCTGAGCATTGAACACATTGTGATAAGGTCTGCACCGATATGACCGTAGGAAATAGCACCGTGGTTTGCACCCCAGTTGTTCATTACGTCATAAGCTGTCTTGAAGGGACTGCCCTCCTTGCCGTCACATCTGGGAGCGAACCATGTGCAGGGCCATGTGGGATCTGTTCTGTCCCAAAGAGTCTTTGTAACATCATCGGGAAGAGCAACCGTCCAGCCTTCAGCAATCTGAAGTACGGGGCCAAGTCCTTTAACAAGGTTAAGTCTTATCATGGTGACGGGCATTTCAGCCTTTGTTACGAAGTGTGATGAGAATCCGCCGCCTCTGAAATAGCCGTTATCTGCTGCACACCAGTCTGTTGCTTCAAGAATAGCCTTTTGGTCTGCCTCTGTAACATCCCACCATTCCTTCATAACAGCATTGCCGTTTTCGTCTTTTGCTTCACCGCAAGCATCAAGACAAGCAGCACCGGAGTTGATAAGATGGATAAAACCGTCACAATCCTTTGCCTTGCCTTCGATCTCATAGCCTGTTGCTCTCTTAACTGCAGAACCTGACCAGTAAGTACGGACATCAGCAAAAATCTGAGCTCTGTTGGTAAGAAGCTTTGAGAAAAGCATACCGAGACCGTTAAGAACGTCATTTTCTGTTGCAAGGATGTAGGGCTCTCTTGCACCGTTCCAGTCAAATGAAGTGTTGAGCATTGCTTCGGGGAAGTCACAGTTGGGATAGAAGTCTGTCCACTGTCTCTGACCCTGGAAGCCTGCTGCGATAGCATTGTGACCGATCTGCTCTTCTGAGAACTTTTCTTCGAGCTTCTTGTTGCCGCTCATAAGATCCTTGATGATACACATCATCTTAACAACGAATTCCCAGGATTCAGCCTTTTCTTCGTCTGTCTTCTTTACGAAATCGGGATTCTTGTCCCAACCCTCTTTGCAGTTAGCCTTTGTCCATGCAAGAGCCTTCTGATATTCTTCTTCGTCATAGATGCCTTCTGTCATTCGTCTGATAACTTCAACCTCGTCAACAGACTCAACTCTCATGCCGAGATAGCTTTCGATAAAGGAGGGATCAATAATTGAACCGCCGATACCCATGCAAACGGAGCCTATCTGAAGATATGACTTGCCTCTCATTGTAGCAACAGCAATTGCGGCTCTGCCGAAACGAAGAAGCTTTTCTTTAACATCATCAGGAATCTGAGCAGACTCGTCAAGGTTCTGAACTTCGTGACCGTAGATACCGAATGCGGGAAGACCCTTCTGTGCATGTGAAGCAAGAACCGCTGCAAGATAAACTGCACCGGGACGCTCTGTACCGTTGAAGCCCCAGACACCCTTGATAGTATTGGGATCCATATCCATTGTCTCACTGCCGTAGCACCAGCAGGGAGTAACGGAAAGAGTAATGTCAACGCCTTCCTTCTTGAACTGTGCGGCACATTTAGCTGTTTCACCGGCTCTGCCGATAGTGCAATCGGAGATAACGACCTTGACGGGCTCGCCGTTTGAGTACTTGAGGTTGTTTCTGAAAAGCTCAGCCGCAGCCTTTGCCATACCCATTGTCTGGTCTTCAAGTGAGCCTCTTACATCAAGAGGTCCTTTTCTTGCGTCGATAACAGGACGGATACCGATTACGGGATATTCGCCTGCAAATCTTTTTTCTGCCATTTGTATCAACCTTTCTTTATATAAAGTGAAATTGATCACTTAAATTGTTTTTCAGGGCGGACGCACGATGGGTGCCCACGGGATTTATTTTACTATCTTAACAAAGTCTTTATAGGCTTCTTCCCACTTATCCGCATCAACGGGTTCGTAAACTGTTAGGTTTTCGCCCTTTGCGATAATTTTTCTTGCTTCGGCTATATCCTTGATTACGCCGTCTGACATAAACTGAACAGCGATATTTCCAAGTACCGTCGCTTCAATGGGACCTGCATAAACCGTTCTGTTGCAGGAGGATGCAGTCATTGAGCAAAGGAAGGTGTCTTTTGTTCCGCCGCCTGCCACATGTATTCTGTCAAAAGTCTTATCCGTACAGTCTTCAATGCCGGCAAGCACGTTTTTGTACTTCATTGCAAGGCTTTCGTAAATGCATCTCATGACTTCGCCCACAGTTTCGGGAACATACTGACCTGTCTTTTTGCAGAATTCACGGACTCTTGAAGGCATATCACCCATAGCAACAAAATCGGGAGCATCGGGATCAATAAAGCACTTGAAAGGCTCTGCTTTCAATGCCTCCTGTTCAAGCTGTGCATAAGAATACTCTTTGCCTTCCCTTATCCATTGTCTGCGGCTTTCCTGAATCAGCCAGAGTCCGCAGATGTTCTTTAAGAATGCGGTGGTATAATCATAACCGCCTTCATTTGTAACATTAAGTTTCTTTGCCTTGTCGTTGACAACCGGTGCATCAAGTTCAGTTCCGAACAGACTCCATGTGCCGCTGCTGATAAAGGCAAAATCCTTCGTCTCACTCGGAATTGCAGTGATCGCACTTTGTGTATCATGACCGCAAACAGAAATCACGGGAACACTTTCAATACCCAATTCTTCGCACAGTTCGGGTCTTAACATGCCTGTCCTTGCACCTGCGGGAACAATATCACAGAGAATTTTTTCGGGAATATCGAGAGCTTTCAGAATATCCTTATCCCATGTCTGAGTTTTTATATTTACCATCTGTGATGTGGTTGCAATCGAATACTCGGACACCTTTTCACCTGTGAGCATATATGTAAGAAGATCAGGCATAAACAGAAGCTTATCAGCCCTTTCGAGCAATTCCGGTCTGTTTTTTCTCAAAGAAAGAAGCTGGAATACAGTGTTAAAATCCATAAACTGTATACCTGTACGGTCATACATCTCATCTTTTGACATATATTTTTCAGATTCTTCTATCATTCCCGCATTTCTTTCATCACGGTAATGAACGGGATTCTCAAGAAGATAACCTTTTTTGTCGATCAGTCCGAAATCAACACCCCAGGTATCAATACCGATACTGTCAAAACCGCCTTTAAGCTTAGCCTTGAGTATGCCCTGCTTTATTTCATGAAAAAGACGAAGAACATCCCAGAAAAATGTGTTGCCCACCTTTACGGGATCGTTACTGAATCTGTGGACTTCTTCAAGTGTAATTTTTTCACCGTCAAAAGAACCGAGAATGGCTCTTCCGCTTGAAGCACCGAAATCAAAAGCCAAAACCTGTTTTTTCACATTATCACCCTATCTGAAAACTGTTAAAAACATAACCGTCAGTGCCGATATACTTACTGCGATCAACATTCTGAATTTTTTTAAGACACCTGTTTGCCGCCGTAAGATGACGCACTGCACTGTAGGACTGAACCCACGAATTTATTTCATTTATAAAATAATTTTCGGACACTGAAGTCAGGCATATATCCCTGTACTGCGAATAAAAATCATATTTTTGGTCAAGAAGATCTACTCTTTCAATAAAATAAAGATAGCTTTTATCGGCATTTGTGATAATAAACGCACTGCCTGTACTCTGTTTAAACACTGCATCAATAAATTCGGCGGAGAATGAAGAGTCCTCCTTGCTTACCACCGTTGCCGAAACACTTATATCTGCCGAAACCTCACCTGTTACAGCCATAAATGCTTCATCCATGGTATAAACACCGCTGTTTACATAGTTTGCGATTGAGCTGATAGAGTCATACCTTTCCTTGGCTGCATTTATGCTCGCTTCATAAGCCTGTTTTTCACTGTCAGTCATTGCAGAGAGCTCACTTTCGTCAGCCACATCGTAAAGCTCCTGATAGAAATACTTTATGCCGACATAGTTAGTGGTAAAATACTGTTTTATATAATCCTCATTGATCGGATTAGTTCCGTTGGTATCATACAGGGAAAAACGCAGATTTTCCTTGCAGACTTCATACTGTTTTATCTTAAAATATGTATCCTTTGACACGCCTGTCGCAGAAAGATAATCACCGTATATACGCCATAAAGCATTGACTTCGTTGGATATCTCCGCTTTTTCGTCAAGCGACAGCGTTCTTCCTGTTTTTGCAAACTGAGTATTAACAGCAGTATATTTAAGGCATTCCGAAGTTGCGAGCTCAATGCATTCGCTGTCGGTCAGCGAATCAGAACCGTAATATGCTTCATTAAGAAAATATGTAAATATTTCGGCGTCGATCTCTGTTTCATTGTTGATCGTGATCACGCTTTCGCTTCCGCCGACTGAACACGACGGCAGAGAAACAATACACAATATCAATGCGGTCAAAAATGCAATAAGCCGTTTCATATTCAATGTTCCTTAAGCTGATATCGGAATAATTATATCAACAAAATCGGTCATTGTCAATTGAATATTATGTATTTTAATTTTTAAGATAAATTTAAGGTTCTCTCAATATTTTTTTAAGAAACAGCAGGTATGATATGTTCAGCAAAAGACGACAGACGGTAGCTGTAAACGGATAAAATATAATGCTGTTTTAAAATTCGGGGGAAGAGTTTTTTAATATAATGCAATATGATCCGTGAAAATTACATGCATAGTTTTTTACAGCAAGCAGATCAGATTTTGCCAAGGAATAACCCCTTGAAATTTAAACCCCAAACAGCAAAAAACACCTGATTTTATTCAGGTGCTTTTTGTTATATAAATTACAGTTTATATCATCAGCTCACTTATAAGATTGCTGAACTCTGCGGGGTCCTCAATTGAAAGACCGCCGATAAGTCTTGCCTGCATATAGAGAAGCTTTGCATATTTTACAAGAGTTTCATCGTCAAGAGTTTTAAGCTTATCCGCAATTGCATGATTTGTGTTGATCTCAAGGACAGTCTCTGCTTTTACACCGTTGGAATTGGGCATTGCATTAAGCACCTTTTCCATTTCGGTCGAAAGCATACCTTCACTTGTAAGACATGCAGGATGATTTTTAAGGGAATTTGTGAATCGCACGGAATTTACGCCTTCACCGATAGCGTCACTCATCTTGTCGAGCATAGCTTTTGCATCTTCATTTGTTTTTTTAAGCTCTTCCTTTTCCTCTTCCGTATCAAGATCAAGCTTGTCTGCACAAACATTTACAAAGTGCTTATCTTCATAAGTCTGAAGCATCTGAATGGCAAATTCATCAACATTTTCGGTAAAGTAGAGGATTTCATAACCCTTGTCCCTGACAGCTTCCACCTGCGGTAACATGTCAATTTTTGCCTTAGTCTCGCCGCATGCGTAGTAAATATTTTCCTGTCCGTCCTGCATACGGTCAACATACTCGTTAAGAGTGGAAAGCTTGTCTTCATGAGAGGAAACAAACATAATAAGATCCTGAAGAGTTTCTTTATGTGCACCGTAGCTTTCATAAAGACCGTATTTTAACTGCATACCAAAGGACTTATAGAACTCCTCATAGGTATCTCTGTCTTTTTTGAGCATGGTGTTGAGCTCAGCCTTTATCTTCTTTTCGATCGTCTTTGCGATGAGCTTGAGCTGATAATCATGCTGAAGAACCTCACGGGAAATGTTCAGTGAAAGATCTGCACTGTCAACAAGTCCTTTTGCAAAGCTGAAGTAATCGGGAAGAAGGTCGGGGCATTTATCCATAATAAGAACGCCGTTTGAATAAAGCTGAAGACCTTTTTCATAATTCTTTGTGTAATAATCGTAGGGAGCTTTTTTCGGAATGAAAATAAGTGCATCGTAAGTTGCCTGTCCCTCTACCTTGCTGTGAATGACCTTTGCAGGTGCTTCATAATCATAAAATTTATCCTTATAGAAGGATTCATATTCCTCTTGCTGAATCTCACTCTTGTTCTTTCTCCAGATGGGGATCATACTGTTGAGTGTCTTTGTTTCAGTGTAAGTTTCAAATTCATTTTCCTTATCCTCAACAGGTCTTGTCATGGAAACATCCATTGTGATGGGATAACGTATATAATCGGAATACTTTTTAATTACAGATGTAATGCGGTATGTTTCAAGGAAATCGGAATACTTATCCTGTTCCGTATCCTCTTTAAGATACATTGTGATAACGGTACCGGCAGATGCCTTTTCCGCCGGCAGGATAGTATAACCTTCCGCACCCTCACTTATCCACAGATTTGCTTCTTCACTTCCGAATGCACGGCTGAGAACAGTTACTTTATCGCTGACCATAAATGCAGAATAGAATCCGACACCGAACTGACCGATTATCTCAACATCTGTCTTGTTCTCCATGTCATTTTTAAAGTCGAGTGAACCGCTTTTTGCAATAGTTCCGAGATTGTTTTCAAGCTCTTCGGCAGTCATACCGCAACCGTTGTCTTCAATAGTTATGGTTCTTGCTTCTTTATCGGGAGTGATAATAATTTTAAAATCGTCTTTGCTGATGCCGACAGATTCATCAGTAAGTGAACGGAAATAAAGCTTATCTATGGCATCGCTCGCATTTGAAATGATCTCACGAAGGAATATCTCTTTATGTGTATAGATAGAATTGATCATCATGTCAAGCAACTTTTTTGACTCGGCTTTGAATTGCTTTTTTCTCATTTTAATCACCTTAAATAAAATTATTAGCACTCTCATGTGTCGAGTGCTAATACATAGTATAATCCATTTTTCTGATTTGTCAACACTTTTTTCAAAAAAATGTTTGTTTAAGAATTAAAATCGTGTATAATAAATCATAGTTTATCGTTCCTGTAAATTGTTGTTTACTTGGATTTCGGTTTTGTCAGAAGCGATACAACAAGACCGGAAAGTAAAGTCGCAGTTACTCCTGCGGAACATGCAGTCAAAGGACCGGAAAGTACGCCTATGAGTCCCTGCTCTTCAATAGCCTTTTTTGTTCCTTCAACAAGCGTGTTTCCGAAGCCTGTCAACGGAACAGTCGCACCCGCACCTGCAAATTCCGCAATTGGTTCGTAAAGTCCGAATGCAGACAGGATGACACCTGCAATAACAAAACCGACAAGTATCCTGCCGGGGGTCAGCTTTGTATTATCAATAAGTACCTGTCCAATTACGCAGATAAGTCCGCCGATAATAAACGCTTTAATATAGATCATAACTTACACCTCGGAAAAAGTTTGCTCAGAAATCAGCATTTTATCCGTGTGTGCTTCAAAAAAGAGGTAAAAAATATGCTTATATGTCCCGTTTGTATGAATCAGCTTACAAGATCAGACCGATCTTTTATTTGTTCGGCATGCCACTCATTTGATATGGCAAAAGAGGGCTATGTAAATCTTCTTACAGGTAAACATAAGTCCGGAAGTCTTATCGGAGACAACAAAGACATGGCTAAATCAAGACGCAGCTTTTTGGAAAAAGGATATTACGATTTTCTTGCTGTGAGAATTGCAGAGCTTCTGAACGGAAGAGAAAATGCACTTGATATTTGCTGCGGTGAGGGATATTATACAAATCTGATATCAAAGATATCGGGCACAAATGTAACAGGCTTTGATATTTCAAAAGAGATGATAAAGCTTGCATCAAAAAAATACCGTGATAACTTTTTCTTTGTAGCAAACATAGCACGTATTCCCATCGCAGATGAAAGCACGGATGCGGCATTTCAGATATGTGCTCCGTGCAATGAAAAGGAATTTGCACGAATACTCGGAAATGAAGGTATATTCATATCGGTAGTTCCGGGAAAAAGACATCTGTGGGAACTGAAAGAACTTATCTACGACACTCCCTATGAAAATAATGATGACTTTTCGGTATACAATAAACTGAAGCTGATAAGTAATGAAACAATATCCGAAAAGGCTCTTCTTTCATCAAAAGAAGACATAATGAATCTGTTCACAATGACACCGTATTATTACAGAACATCGGAAAAAGACATAGAAAAGCTCCGTTCGGCATCTTCATTGGAGATCAATTTTGAATTTGATATAAGAGTGTTTAAAAAACAATAATTTATCGAACCAATTAACAATGTATAATGTACAATTTACAATTGTGCAGTTGTAGCTGTACAGGCGGTTTTTTTGTAAATCATTGTACATTGTAAATTGTAAATTGTAAATTGTTCATTGATGAATTCTGATTTACATATTTTTTAACGCACTTTCTAACTGTTTTCTGTATTCATCAACAGCTTTTTGCGGTTCGATGATCTTTATTTCTCCGCCGAAAGTGAATATCCATGAATAAAGTGTCGGCGTAAGGGCTGCATCTATTGTAATATTATATTCTCCGTCGGCAGTGGGGACAAACTTGACTTTATTTCCGAATTTATCAATTATTGCACCTGCAAATTTATCGGGACATTTAAGCGTAACCTTAGTTATTTCACCCGAAAACATTTTCAATGTTGCATTTGAGTATGATGCAATGTCAAACTTTTTGAAATGGCTCTTTCCGTCACGGGGCTTGTCGAATATTTCAACTTTTTCCATCTTGTCTACACGGTAATGTTTTATTATTCCCGCTGTCGGGTCGTAGGCGATAAGATAGTATTTTTCGCTGTCATACTGCAATCCGAACGGGCTTACGGTAATCGTTTTTTTGTTGTTATGATAGTGCTTTTTCTTGTCTGCACCGTAATTGAAGTAGAGAAATGATATCTGTTTGTCGTTGTTTATGGCGTAGTAGATGTTATCGGTGCTGTAATAGATAGATTCATTTTCATTTTTTATTCTGTTGGAAATGAAAACAAGTCTTTGCAGATCTTTTCTTTCATATTCGCTTGTAAGCTCGCTCAGCTTTTTTATGAGTGAATAGCTTTTTTTCTCGGTGATGAATCTTGAGGATTGTATTGCATCAACAAGGAGCTTTAATTCTGCCAGCTCAAATTTTTTGGACAGAAGCCTGATTCCGCCTGCTCTGCCTTTTATGATATCTATGTCCATTCCGAAGTTTCTGAGAGCATCAATATCTGCGTAAATGCTTTTTCTCTCTGCATCGATACCGTTTCTTGCAAGCATTTCAATAATATCGACAGAAGAGACCCAATGAAGCTCATCTGTCTTTTCTGTTAAGAAGTCTGCAATATACAAAAGCTTGAGTTTCTGATTTGTTGATTTTGGCATAAAAATTCTCCTCTTCTTTATACTGAATACATTATACAACAATAAAGTGTCCGATAAAAAGTACTTTTGGCATATTTTATTTTCAAAAATTAAAAAATGTTTGAAACGCAAGAGGACAGACAGGTATAAGTTCGATCTGCTGTATAAAAAAGAACTGATACGTAAAAGAGCTGAGCAAGAGCAACCCTGAGAGACCTCAGATGAAGTTGACGTTGCTCAGTTTTCTTATTCATATTCTCTGATGATATCCATCTTTCCGTTTCTGTAGGCAGTGGGGGATACACCTGTGTGTTTTTTGAATATTTTTGAGAACTGCATGACATCATCATAGCCTACAGACTCACCAACATCGCCGATAGTCATTTTTGACGTTCTGAGCAGACTTTTTGCGTTTTCTATCCTTACTCTTATCAGGTGACCCTGAGGAGAAAGATCTGAATACTGTCTGAACAGACGGCTCAGATATCTTTTGTTGACATTTTCTTTTTTTGAAAGAATATCAATACATTTCTTTTCTTTATAATTTTCGTTAATGAAATCTATCGAACGACGGACTCTGTTTTCCATAACGGAGTCCGATTTGCTTGAGAAAGTTTCGGGAGCGTTTATCATTAGACTTGCAAATATCTCCAGCAGAACGGAATTCAGATGCATACCAACATCGGCGTTTGTGTAATCAAACTCAAGAGCAGACATTATAAGGGAATGTATCTTTGAAATGTTCTGCAGAGAAAAAGTGCACTTGTTTTCGTTGATAGATGCCGTGTGAAGCAGCTTATCCGCCATGGATCCGTTAAAATTTATCCAGCAATATGTCCACGGATCGCAATAGTCGGGAGCATACTCGGCAATATGATTTTTCCGTACCGCAAAACAGTCGTTTTGGCTCAATGTTACGCCGTCAAACGTACCTTTTCCTTTAAGAATGAAATGTATGGTGTTTCCCTCAAAAGTGTGTATACGGTCTTCTTTTTCGGGGGAGCATTCTTCAAAACCGATCATCGTTACGTTAAGATACCTGTTTTCGGGTGTATTCATGGACATACACATAAAGTCGGTCTTTCCGTTCAGATAAGAGCCTTTTCTGAGTATGTAATACTGATTTTTGATTATTGTTTCGCTGTAATTTGTCTTCATGTCAAATTCAGTCCTTGATTTTTTTTGTAATGTTATGGTTACATTATACCATATCTCTGTTACATAATGCAATTTATTTTATTCAAGAAAAGACTTATAATAAAAAACATTAAAAAGTTTTTTTCCGAAAAATGAAAAGGGGGCTTTTCAGATGGGCAATACGCTTTCAACAGGGGTTGAAACAAAACACCTGAAAACAAAAGAATGGGTAGTATATCTGATGGGAGTATTCTTTTATACGACCATGACGGGTATGGTAGGCGGCAACAGAAACGCCTATTTTGTCAATGTTTTAGGTCTGGAAGAAGGTCAGACTGCACTTATCAATGCAGTTACAAGTGTTGCGGGCTTTATTCTTAACTTCTTTATCGTTATGTATATTGACGGCAGAAAAATGGGTAAGAAGGGCAAGTTCAGACCCATAGTTACCCTTATTATCGTGCCTATGGTCATACTGCTTATGCTTTCGTTCTGGGCACCGAAACAGCTTTCGGGCACGATTCTTATGATATATGTTATAACGATCGCAATTCTCTGGGGTGTAATGTGTACCTTCGGAAACTCCATTAACATGATCGCAAATGTTATGACACCAAATATGAAAGAGCGTGATCAGCTTCTTTCTTTCAGAAGTATTGCTTCTGCAGTCGGCAATTCGGCTCCGCTTGTAATACTTCTTGTTGTCGGTCTTATCTGGAAGAACAATGAAGGCTTGCAGTACATGATAAGTGCCGGTGTATGCGGTGTTGTAGGTATTATAACCGTTCTTCTGGGTATGAGTATTGTAAGGGAAAGAACACCCTACACAGCCGAAAAAAAGAATCCTCTTGAGGGCTTCAAGGATATTCTTAGGAATAAATACGCATGGACGATCATTGTTTCCGAGTTCTTAAAAAGTTTCCGTGGACTTGCTACATATATGGAAACATTTATTGCTGTTGCGATTCTCGGTGACGCATCAAAGAAGATCATTTTCGTTCTTCCCGTAGGTATCGGAACAGCGGTAGGTATGCTTGTTATCAATTTCCTGCTTAAAAAGTTCAATGCAAGAGTTCTTTATATTGCCAGCGGTATCTATTCAATTATTGCAAACACTCTTGCTTTCACGATAGGATATATCTATTTCAAAAATCCGAGTACACTCCTTATGATCGCATTTGTCGTCTTCCTGTTCCTTATAGGTATTCAGTTCGGTGCATCAAATCTTCTTCCCTCAATGTTCCAGGCTGATGTTCTTGAGGATATCGAAGCAAAAACAGGCAAACGTCTTGACGCATCAATGCCTTTTGTTATTTCCATCGGCACACTTATCAGCGGTACGATCGCAAGCACGCTCGCTCCCATAATCCTTTACGGCGACAATTCAATCATCCGTTATGTGCCTCCCGTTGACGGTGTGTATTATGAACAGACTCTTGATACAAAGATTCTGCTTCTCTTCTTCTACACAATCGTTCACGGCATCATGATGTTCCTTGCAGGTGTACCTTTCTTCTTCTATAAGCTTACAGGTAAGGCAAAGGAAGAGGTTCATCAGAAGGTTCTTGAAAGAAGAGCTCAGAACGAAACAGCTGAAACTGTTGCAGAAGCAGAGGTCTGATCATGACTCCTTTTAAATTTTTTGTAATAACCGATACTCATTATTTTGCAAAAAGTCTTTCCGCAAGCGGTAAGCATTATGAGGATTTTATGGATTTCGAGCAGAAATGCTTTGCTGAAACTCCGTATATAAACGATGCTGTATTTGATTATCTTGCGAAACAGACCGAAACCGACACCGTACTTATCGCAGGCGACCTTTCTTTCAACGGAGAAAAGGCAAGCCATGAGGAGTTTGTAACGGTTCTGAACAGGCTTAAAGCTGCAGGTAAGGATATATATGTCGTAACTGCAGGCCATGATATTGAGCCGAATCCTTTCGAATATACTGACGAGGGCAGACATCATATAGAGGGTATCAAATTCTTTGACCTTTATGATTATTATCACGATTTCGGCTATGATAAGGCAATTTCCTTTTACAGAGAAAACCTATCCTATGTGGCTCAGCTTACGGACGGTATCAGACTTCTTGTGCTTTGCAATGACTCGGCAGAAAAGAAAAATATTGCATACACCGACGAGCTTTTAGCTTGGGCAAAGGATCAGATGGATAAAGCAAAGGCAGACGGTCAGATGATGTTTGCCATGGAGCATTATCCCGTTATTCCCGGTCAGCCGATACTTACACTTGTCCCCGATGCAAGACAGAAGGAGAGCAAAAAGCTTTACACACTGCTTGCTGATAACGGCGTTCATCTTATTTTTACGGGGCACATGCATAATCAGAGTATAAATGTCGTTGAGACAGAGAACGGAAATAAGTTCTATGATGTATGTACAGGCTCAGTCATAGGCTGTCCCGCATTTATGAGACTTTGCACTATTGAAGATGAGTGCACCGTAAAGATCGAAAGTATTCCCGTTCCCGATTTTGAATGGGATACCAAGGGTAAGGATTGCACCGTTTATATGCGTGAGCAGTTTGAACGGATGATAAGAACTATCATTAACGGAATGAAGGACGATCCGGGACGTATTCTCAGAAAGTTCGGTGCAGGGGATAAGACTTCTCTTTACGGCATCGTAAGCAAGGCAGGCAGAGCACTTTCCTCATGGACAGTAGGCAGAATTGCTCATATACTCTGTGTGAAATGCGATAAAGAGATCAAGGATATGAAATTTATTGACCTTGCAGTTGATATTGTAAGATACATGTTTGAGGGCGATCAGCCTTTTGTTGAGGGAACTCCCGAGGGTGATACCGTTCTGAGAGTTTTCAGACGTCTGAAGCTTGTATGGTCGGTTCTTAACAGGAAAATGCACGGTGCACAGGGTGAATCTCTTGATTTTTATGATATACTCAAAAACACGTTGGGTAATTACGGCATCTCTGACAATAACGCAGTGCTGAAACTAAAATGATTATGAATAATTCTTCATGGATGGCTTTACTGCCTGATGAAACACCGATAACAAAGATAAACATGCCGGGAACACATGACAGTGCGGCATGCTTTGTTGCGTTTTCATTTATCAGCAGAACGCAGAAATTATCCGTTCCCGAACAGCTTGAAGCAGGTGTAAGATATTTTGATTTTCGTTTTGATCTGAAAGATGATAAATTTTATGCATCTCACAGTATTGCAAAATGTAAGACAAAAAAAGGACTGTTTGCACCGAAAATGACTGCTGATGACGTTGTGGCGTATTGTACCGATTTTCTCAAAAGAAATCAGGGTGAAACAATACTTTTTCAGCTTAAAGAAACCGTCAGCCATACAGGAAACGATTTTTTCACTTTGTTTTATAAGAAATATATTGAAAAGGATTCCGAACGCTGGTATATAAAAAACAGAATTCCCGCATTGGGGGAGGCAAGAGGAAAGATCGTTCTTCTCCGTGTTACGGGGATTGATAAAGAAGCCTTCAATGACGATAATTCGGGGATAGATTTCAGCGGTTATCCTTATGTCGGAACAAGAAATGTTGATGATTGGCGTAAGTCGGACATCTGTTCGGTCGTCAACTCTGAAGCTTACGCTCAAATGCTCGTTCAGGACTCCTATAAGGTCGAAGGAAAGAAAAAGTGGGGGACTGTAGTTCGTTTTTTTGACAGTAAAGATAAATGTGATTTCAATATCTGTCTTACAAGCTGTACCTTTATTTTTGTGCCCGGAATCAATGTTAAATATATTAACAGGTGTCTTAAAAAATTCAGTTTTACACAGGGCAGGAATTACGGAATTATAGCTTCGGATTTTATTGATAACAAAATATGTTATAAAATTATTGATTCAAACACAATATCTGCTGTCTGAATACAAAAATGTGTGATGAGTTTGATATAAAATTAAACTAATTGTTAACATTTTCTTTTTGTCTTGACTGGAAGAATTTTATGTTGTATTATAATGTTACAAATATAAAAGTTTAGGAGGAAAATGTAATGGTATTTCTTATTAAGCTTCTTGTAAAGATCATCAAACTCGTTATCGCTCTTAACAAGTTCGGCCTTCTTGACGAAGTTGTCAGCGGTCTCGTAGGAATGATCCCCGAAGAGTATTCTGACTACACAGCTCAGATCGAAGCTCTTCTTTAATCTTTCCTTAAAAAAAATTGACCGGATTCGCTCCGGTCTTTTTTTTAATATTTTCCATTGTAAATTGTGGTTAAAATCTTGACATTTTGCGATATCTGTGTATAATTAAATGTGTTAAAAAATTAACAATTAAATTTCGGAGGAAAATATTTATGGCAAGATTTACATTACCCCGTGACCTTTATCACGGAAAAGGTTCACTTGAAGCACTTAAAACACTTATCGGTAAGAAGGCAATGGTTTGTGTCGGCGGCGGTTCAATGAAGAAGTTCGGTTTTCTTGACAAGGTCGTTTCATATCTTAAAGAAGCAGGTATGGAAGTTGAGATATTTGAAGGTATCGAGCCCGACCCCTCAGTTGAGACAGTTATGCGTGGTGCAGAGGCTATGAGCAAATTCCAGCCCGACTGGATCATTGCAATAGGTGGCGGTTCACCCATTGATGCAGCTAAGGCCATGTGGATAAAGTACGAGTATCCCGAAACAACATTTGAGGATATGTGTAAGGTGTTCGGTCTTCCCAAGCTTCGTACAAAAGCTCATTTCTGTGCAATTCCATCAACATCAGGTACTGCAACAGAGGTTACGGCTTTCTCTGTTATAACTGACTACGAAAAGGGTATCAAGTATCCTCTCGCAGACTTTGAGATTACTCCCGATGTTGCTATCGTTGATCCCGATCTTGCAGAAACAATGCCCAAGAAGCTTGTTGCTCACACAGGTATGGATGCAATGACACATGCAATTGAGGCTTATGTTTCAACATGTAATTGCGACTACACAGATCCTCTTGCAATCTTTGCAATCAAGATGATTCAGAGAGATCTTATCGGCTCATACAACGGCGATATGGAAAAGAGAGATTCCATGCACAATGCACAGTGTCTTGCAGGCATGGCTTTCTCAAATGCTCTTCTCGGCATCGTTCACTCAATGGCTCATAAGACCGGTGCTGCATTTGACGATTACGGTGCACACATTATCCACGGTGCAGCAAACGCAATGTATCTTCCTAAGGTAATTGCTTTTAATGCAAAGAATGAAACAGCAGCAAAGCGTTATGCTGAAATCGCTGATTATATGAATCTCGGCGGTAACAGTGTTGAGGAAAAAGTTGCTCTTCTTATTGCTGAACTTCGCAAGATGAATGATGAGCTTAACATTCCTCAGTGCATCAAGAACTACGGTGCAGACAGCTATCCCACAGAGAACGGCTTTATCCCCGAGGAAGTATTCCTTAAGAGACTTCCGGATATCGCAGCTAATGCTATCCTTGATGCTTGTACAGGTTCCAACCCCAGAATTCCTACACAGGAAGAGATGGAAAAGCTCTTTAAGTGCTGTTACTACGATACAGAAGTTGATTTCTGATAATAAAAATATATTTTTCACCGTACATATTTTTGTACGGTGTTTTTTTATATATAGGCAATTACTTGCAAAGTGGGTAATTTGCTTATATCAAGAAACACCTTAATCCCTAAGATTGGGGGTAAGGGGTTGATAACATAAAATGTTTTTATTATTGCATATAATTATAATTTATGATAAAATCGAATCAATAAAATTTCGGAAGTGATGTTATGTACAGAAGTGAATATCCCAGACCGTCTTTTGTCCGTGAAAATTGGCTCAATCTCAACGGTAAATGGGATTTTGAAATAGGTAATAACAATATTTTTGATATGCAGATCGAAGTTCCGTTCTGCCCCGAAAGTAAGCTGTCGGGAATTGAACACAAGGATTTTCTTTATAATGTTCAGTATCGCCGAAAGGTCGGAATTACCGCGGAACAGCTGTGTGGCAGAGTTATTATTAATTTCGGTGCAGTTGATTATGAAGCAGAACTTTTTGTAAACGGTAACCATGCAGGTTATCATAAAGGCGGTTTTATATCCTTTTCTTTTGATATAACCGATTTACTTGTTGAAGGTGAAAACGAACTGCTTTTAAGTGTTAAAGACGATGCGAAGGATATTACAATTCCTGCCGGAAAACAGTCAAACAAGCCCGAGAGTTATGGTTGTCACTATACAAGGACTACAGGTATATGGCAGACTGTGTGGCTTGAATTTGTCAGCAATACATATATAACTTCAAGAAAGATCACTCCCGATGCTAACAGCAAAAGCATTCTTTTCGAGGGAACTCTCAATGACAGATCCGACGGTATAACAGTATGTGCAGATGTTTCCTATAAGGGTCAAAGTGTATTCGCCTGTGAAACGGCAGCAAAAGGCGGTAAATTCAGAATGCTTGCAAAAACAGATGATGAGCTTCATCTTTGGGATGTGCTTAAGCCCGAAATTTATGATATCGTTCTCACAGTAAAAAAGAACGGGGAAGTGACCGATAAAGTAAAAACGTATGCAGGATTCAGAACAGTTGAACTCAAGGACGGAAAATTCCTGCTTAACGGCAGATCCGTATTTCTTCGTCAGATTCTCGATCAAGGCTTCCATCCCGACGGAATTTATACATTCCCCACTGTCGGAGAGATCGAAAAGGATATTGATATTGCTATCGATTTTGGATTTAACGGTGCAAGACCTCATGAAAAGATTTTTGAAGAGCAATATTTATATCTTGCAGATATGAAAGGCTATCTTGTCTGGGGTGAATTTCCTAACTGGGGCTGCTGTCTTGACACGAAGAATAATCCTCAGGCACTGAAAAACTTTTTGCCCGAGTGGGAAGAAGAGCTTGCAAGGGATTATAATCACCCGGCAATAATCGGTTGGTGTCCCCTTAATGAAACATGGCACGGATTTGTTTTCTGTGATGCAAAAGCAGAGAAAGCCATTTATTCTGCTGCAAAGGAATATGATAAGACCCGTCCTGTCATCGGAGCAAGCGGCGGTTTCCATTATGTCACCGATATAGATGATTACCATGACTATTCCCACACTGCAGAAGAGCTTGCAGCACATGTTCACAACCATAAAAACGGCACGAAAGACGAAAAGCAGATAGCAGTACTAAACAAAACGAAAAAAGCAGGCATTCTTACTCAGAAAGAGCTGAAAGGACTTCCAATATTCTGTTCCGAATACGGCGGAATATCCTTTAATAATGATGACTCCTCAAGCTGGGGTTATGTTAAAGAAGAAAATGAGGATGATTTTGTTGCTCATTATATTTCCGATACCAATGCATTAATGCAGAGTGACTGTATGGGTATGTGTTATACACAGCTGACGGATGTTGAGCAGGAACAGAACGGACTTGTGACGTATGAAAGAAAGCACAAATTCAGTGAAGAAGCACGCAGGAAAATCCGTGAATGTAACATGCAGAAAGCAAAGGTTGAATTATAATATGAACAACAAGACATTTTTTGATGTTTTTTATCAGTCCGGTGATAATCCCGTATTCTGCTACAGAAGCGGAAATATGGTATATGAAGAGGTTTTGTACAACGGCACGTTGCTTTCTGCCGGCTGGAACGGTGCAGGATATCCTCTGAATGTTCTTACAAATTGCCCCTCACGTCTTAACAGGAACGATTTTACAGAGCCGTTTGCATTCAATATTGAATTGAACGGTCAAAGCATTGATTTCGGGCTTGAGTTTGTTGATTTCGTAGTTGAAAAGAATGAGAATAATGCAAGAGCAATGCTGATTCTCAACAGCAGAATACAGCCTGTCCGTCTTAAAATACATACGATACTTGACGGTACTCAGATGTTTACCCGATATATTGAAATCGAAAATATGTCTGAAAATTACATGAATTTAAGCCGTCTGAGTGTTCTCAGCGGAGGAATGGAAAATATCGAACGGGACAAAATGCTGGCTACGGATGATCCCTCAGATTTCTATTCGATCGGATATTTTGAAGATGACCGATGGGCGAGGGAAGGCGAATTTAAATGGCATCCCCTTGGCTTTGAAACCACATCTGTAGACACCCGATTCAACCGTGACCGTTTCAGACATCCTCTGTACTTTATCCGAAACAATGTAACGGGTAAGATATGGACAGTGCAGATAGGCTGGAGCGGCGGCTGTCGTTTTACTGTTGATTACAATGCCCACCCGACAAAGAATGACACGCATCTGAGCTTTAAAGCCGAAATAACAGCACATAATCCGATGTATGTTATTTCTCCACGGGAGAGCTTTGTCACCCCTGAGGTGCACATGGGGCTTGTTTACGGCGACTTTGATGCTGCTGTTAACGAAATGCATCAGCATATAAGAAGATCGGTTCTTAATGAGCCTGTTATTTCTGCGGAAAATGACCTTGTCGGTTGCGGTATGGGTGCAGAGCATGACATGAGCGTTGAAACAAGCAAGAATTTTATCGACCGATTCAAGGCTATGGGCGGCGAGCTGTTTATCATTGATGCGGGCTGGGAATGTCCTCCGGACAGAGAAACGGAGTGGGGCGATTTTAACGGCGTGAATATTCCCGATAAGCAACGCTACCCCAAGGGGATAACGGAAATAGCCGATTACTGTCACGAAAAAGGTATGAAATTCGGTCTCTGGGTGGATATTGAAAGTCTCGGCAAGCTCTGCGATGCATATAAAGATAAACCCGAATGGCGAGCATGCGATGTTTTCGGCAACCGCAGTGAGCGTTTTCTTGATCTTACCGTTCCCGAGGCTGCTCAGTGGGCTGAAAATGAGCTCGCAAGACTTATTGAGGATTGCAAAACGGATCTTCTCCGTGTGGATTACAATACCTCTTACCGTGATTATTTCGGTATCAGAGAGCGTTTTGAGGGACATTCTGAGTGCTTGTCCGTTGCTCATTTTAATGCAGTCGGAAAAATGTACATGAATCTGAAAAGAAGATTCCCCGATATTCTTTTTGAAAACTGTGCAGGCGGCGGAGGCAGAACGGATCTTGGCTTTATGAAAGCATTTCATCATACATGGGTGTCAGATAATCAGTGTGCACCACGTTCCGTAATAATTACTAACGGTATGACCATGGCTCTTCCTCCCGAACGAGTTGACAGACTGTTTGCAGGCATGAGCTGTCACGAATACGGAACTCTTGATCTGCAGATGCGTAATACTATGCTTACGCACATGTCACTTAATGTTATCGCTCCTGCTGCGGCAGAGGTAAACGGCGTTCAGCTTGAATTTGTTCGTCACAGCGTAAAGCTTTATAAAGATTTCATAAGGCCGTTTATAAATAAGTCTGTCGTTTATCATCATACACCCGAATGTGAAAAGGGGCAGTGCGTGCTTGAGATCGCTTCACCCGAAAAAGACAGAGGAGCAGTGGGTATATTTGCTCTTACTTTTGCGGGGCAGACTGAGATTAATGTAAAGCCCAAAGGAATTGATGTTTCAAAACAGTATAAAGTCACTCTTGACAATGACAGATGCTCGTTCACCCTATCGGGGCGAGAACTCAGACAGAACGGTATAAATATTGCAATTCCGTCATCACTCTCATCTGAGCTTATGCTGTTTGAATCGGAATAAAATAAAAATGACACTTTCACAGATGAAGGTGTCATTTGTTTAATATGCGGTTAATTATCGTAAAGACCGTTTAAGATTATTTAACGATCTCACCCATTGTTGCAGGTGTAGCACTGCAGGCGTTGGATTCGTCTGTGTCGATATGCATTGCAAGGGCAAAGCTGTCGTTAACTCTTACGACAACATCGCCGAAAACCAGTGCTCTGCCGTCTGTGTCAACCTTGACATTAACGATCTCCTTATCGGAAACACCGAGCTTTTCAGCATCAGCAGTTGTCATGTGGATATGTCTTTTTGCAACAATAACGCCTTCGCTGATCTCGATCTCACCCTTAGGACCGACGATCTTGCAAGCACCTGAACCTGCTGTGTCACCGGACTCTCTGATGGGAGCGACAACACCGATCGAACGTGCATCTGTAGCGGAGATCTCTACCTGAGTTGAAGGACGAACAGGACCGAGGATGGAAACTGAAGGGAATTGGCTCTTAGGGCCTACAACAGCAACTCTTTCATTAGTAACGTACTGACCGGGCTGAGAGAGGTCCTTCTTTTTTGTAAGCTGATAGCCTTCACCGAAAAGAACTTCAAGATCAGCCTGAGAAACGTGAACGTGTCTTGCAGAAGTTTCAACAATAAATTTTTCCATGATTAATATTTCCTTTCTTTTATTCAACAAGATTTTACATCTTATACTTTAAAAATGCAATAGAAAACAGAAATTTTTTGATAAAGAATTATTTGAATACGACCTCACCGTCTTCAAGTGCGATCTCGCCAAGTGAATATTTTTCTTTTATTTCATCTGTTTTTTCAAGACCTGCTGAAAGTCTGAGCACAAGTCTTGCATCGGCAGCATTAACTTTTGAGTCATTATTGATATCCGCTAATCTGAACTGAATATCTGAAAAAGCGGACTCAAGACCGGCTGAATATCTGAGTATCAGTCTTGCATCGGCAGCCGACAATTCGTCAGATAATGTGGCATCACCCCATACGGGAAGATAGGAAACTATTTTTACCCATTTTGCATAGACGGTTATGTTTTCAGCAGTGTAGGCTTTTATGAATGTGGCTTCCTGTTTGAATTCCGCATCGTAGTACCAGCCGCCGAATTTATAATCTGTATTAATTGTCTTTGCATCGTCAAAATAGACTTTTTCCGACGTTGTTCTGACAGTCCTGCTTGTGTTGACTACCTGAGACGCCGTGACCTCTTTATCTTCGACCACGTAATTTATCGTATATGTTTTTTCCGTAAAATCGGCATAAAGTGTGATATCGCCGTACATTTCCGCCGTTATCCCGGTTATGCGGTTTTTTAATGCTTCGTCAGTACACCATCCGTTGAAGATGTAACCTTCCGCTTCTGCGTTTTCAAGAGTAATAACATTTCCGAAGTCATACTGTGTGGGATTTGTATTGGTGATCTTACACAGATAAGTGTCGATATTTCCGAAATCATAATTGATCTTGTAAACAGCATTTTCCCATTTTGCGTATAGTGTCACATTTTGAGCCACACCTGCTTTTATTGCCGTAACCTTTGAATTGTCATTAAGGTCAGAAGCTGTATACCAGCCTGCAAAAATGTAGCTTTTGTCCGAGGTTTCCGGTGCTGAAAGAACAAAATCAACATTTGCGGTACGTATGGATGCATTCGTGTTTGTGATGCTGTCGGGATCTATACCGCTGTCATCCGAAAGGACATAATTTATGCTGTATTCTTTTTTCGTCCAGTTTGCATAAAGAGTTATATCTCCGTGAGTTCCTGCTTCAAGGGAAGATAATTTCTCGGAAAAGAATTCATCTGTATACCAGCCCTCAAAGCTGTAAGACGGATCGGTCGTTGATGCTTCGAGCAACACAAGCTCACTGTTGAATGTGTATTTGTCGGGGTTCGGATTGCTTATCGGATAAACTCCCGATGCGACTTCACCCATATCATAATGTATATTGAATTCAGAATTTACCCAATGAGCATAAAGTGTCAGATCTGAGCAGGTATATTCATTTATTATGTCGATCTTTTTTGTGTAGCTGCTGTCAAGATACCAACCTTCAAAGGAGTATATGTCCGAAATGTATGACGGCTCGGACAGAAATATCTCTTCGCTTGCAAGACGTATATGAACATTCGGATTGCTGATCTCCGATGAAGAAACAGGCACACCGGGAGTCGTCAGTACATAGGATATATCGTATGACATCTCATACCATTTTGCATAGAGAGTGATATCCTGAGTCATGTTTTCACCGATGGCAGTTATCGGAGTTTTGTAATCCTGCTCCAGATACCAGCCCATGAACTCAAAACCGTCACAATAGGGCACTGTCAACTGTGTTACGGTATTTTCTGTGTATTTATCGGGGTTTGAATTTTCGATATATTCGTTTCTGATGTCTGCAACACCGTAATCGTAAGTTATGCTGTGCTCTGTAGCCGCAAAAGCGTATAATGATATCGTTAAGAGCAATATCAACGCAAGCAGATAAGAATTTGTCTTTTTTAACATCAGATTATCTCCTTTATCAGACTATCTACATTATTATAAAATAGTATCAATAATAAGTCAACTGTAATATTTGAACCGAAAAAGTTACAAGTTTGTAATAAGTCATTACAAAACTGTTATAATCCTTGACTTTATAAAGGAAATGCTGTAAAGTATGCAATGCAATGAAAGAAACATAACATTGCTCTGATTTGCGGATCCAATCCCGATATAATTTATCATTATGAAAGGAGATAACATAAAATGAAGAAGGTTATTATTACTATCGCTGCTCTTGCAGTTTCTGCTGCAATGGTATTCTCATTCGCAGGCTGCACAGATAACACAACAGAAGAGGACAGCACAGATGCAGCTGTTGTTGCAGAAGTTGAGTCTGATTCAGTTGCTTAATTATCAGCAGACAATTTTGTTATGAAAAATACTCCCGTTTTCACGGGAGTTTTTCATTTTCCGATCATATCATCATCTCATCGACCTTGCTTTATCGAGCAGGTCTTTTTTGTTGTTGTGTTCAGGGTATTCCGTAACGAAATCGAGCAATAAATTAAGTCTGTCACCGATCTCTTCAGGTTTGAACAGGTTTTTTATATCTGATCCTTTTACAGCAAGATGTGAAAGCAGATACGGCTCGTCCGAGTTAATAACATCGTCAAATGTGGTGTAGGCGTATATGAGTTGTTCCGAAATATCTCTGAAATCCTTAGATAATGCAGCTTTATCCGCACGTCTGATCTTCATTAACCTGATATAATTTTCCTCACCCAGTTCTCTCAGATATTTTTTTACCTGAGTACGGGTCTCGGGAACTTCTTTATCATGAACAGAAACAAGAAACGAGACGGTTCTGATGTATTCGTTACTCATGCGAAGTCGTCTGAGAATATTTTCAGCGATAACACCGCCAACGGCAGCGTGATTTTTAAAGGTTGAATCGCCGTTTTCGTTAATTTTATGGGTTGCAGGCTTGCCTGTGTCATGCAGGAGCATTGTAAGTCTTAAAATCGGGTCGTTTTCAATGTTTGCAACAGTCAGAGCTGTGTGTATCCATACATCATAAGCATGTTTTTTTCCGTACTGCCTAAAATCAAATTCGAGAGCGAGCTCGGGAATGAAAACTGCAATTACGCTTCTGTATTTTGTTAAAACGGAAAATACATTTTTTCCTGTGAGAAGCTTCAACAGTTCGGTGCTGATTCTTTCCACCGCAACTTTTGAAATCAGGTTTTCGTTTTTAATAATTGATTCTGCGGTCTCTTTGTCGATATCAAAGCCTAAAACGGAAGCAAAACGGACAGCACGGAGAATTCTGAGTGCATCCTCGGAAAAACGCTTATCGGGTGAACCGACGCATCGGATAATTCGGTTTTTTATATCGTTTTCGCCGCCGAAGGGATCTATAAGTCCTTCTGTAGGATCATAGGCGATAGCGTTTATAGTAAAATCACGTCTTGACAGATCATCTTCGATTTTTTTAGTGAATTTTACGCAGTCGGGGTGTCGGTTATCCGTGTACTCACCGTCAATTCTGAATGTTGTGACTTCAACAGGCTCACCGTCAGACAGAACTGTAACCGTTCCGTGTTTTATACCTGTGTCGATGGTGCGGAATGATGCAAAAACAGCTTTGATCTCGTCGGGAGCTGCATCAGTTGTTACGTCCCAGTCGTGAGGTGCCATACCCATTATCGAATCACGAACGCAGCCGCCGACAATATATGCTTTGTATCCGCAGTGTTTGAGTGTATCAAGAATTATCTGTATTTTTGCAGGTATTTCTATCATAATTAAAAACTCCAATAAAATGTATATTTTTAGGCTGTTCTGCTTGAATTATCGGTCATAATATGTTAAAATAACGGCAAAGATTCAAAACAGGGTGATGTTTATGAGATGTCCGTATTGCGGTTATGAAGAAAGTAAGGTTATTGACTCAAGACCCACTGACGAGGGAGAAAAAATACGCCGTCGCAGAGGCTGTCTTAAATGTGAAAAGAGATTTACGACCTATGAGATAATCGAAACTTTACCCATAGTGGTTGTTAAAAAAGATAAATCCAGACAGGTGTTTGACCGTACAAAGCTCATCAGCGGTATGCTCAGAGCCTGCGAAAAGCGACCTGTTCCCCTGGAAGTGATTGAAGAGGCTGTTGATGATATCGAGGCTGCACTTCAGAATTCTATTGACAGGGAAGTCACATCCATAAAAATAGGTGAGCTTGCAATGGATAAGCTTAAAAATATCGACGAAGTTGCATACGTTCGTTTTGCTTCTGTCTACAGACAGTTCAGAGATATTAACTCTTTTATGGACGAACTGGCAAGACTTCTGGGAAGCAAACAATAATTTATCGGGCTCTGCCCGATAAATTTTATAGTGTCTCTTTCGGCAGCTTGACTGTAAAGGTTGTGCCCTTGCCGATCTGGCTTTTTATGCTTATTTTTCCTGAGCAAAGGTCTGTTACCCGTTTTGCAAGGGCAAGGCCTAAGCCGTTTCCTGCACTTTTATGTGAGGAATCGCCCTGGTAAAATTTATCAAATATCCGTTGCTGAGTTTTGTCATCCATGCCGATTCCGTCATCGGATATTTTTACTGTTACATTATCTGCATCGCTGTAGCATTTTACGGTTATATTTCCGTTTTCGGGTGTGAATTTTATTGCGTTTCCCAAAATGTTGAGCCAGACATGTGACAGCATTTCTTCATTTGAATAGTATTTGATCTCATCCAGTTCTAATTCAAGGTTGAGATTTTTTTTTGTCCATTGTTTTTCCGTAAGGAGTATACATTTTCTTATCTGCTCGTCAAGGTAAAACTCTGTTTTATCGGAAACTATCTGCTGGTTTTCAAATTTTGTAAGCAGAAGGATATTTGAGGACATTGATGCAAGTCTGTCGGATTCACTGACGATTATGTCGATGTATTCACGCTTTTGGTCCTCACTGATATCGTCATTCTGAAGCTGTTTTGCAAAGCCTTTGATAGAAACGATGGGGGTTTTGAATTCATGTGAAAAATTGTTTATGAAATCGCTTCTGAATATTTCCGTGCCGTCCAGTTCGTCTGTCATAGCGTTGAAGCCTGTTACAAGATCCGAAATGATGGAATCACCCTTGGGCGGTATGACTTTAACACTGAAATCACCTTTTGCAACCTTTTTCTGTGATTTTATAAGGTCATCGAGAGGCTTGAAAAACTGTTTGCTGACAAAAATTGAGATCGCAGTGCCTATTATTGTACTTGTGACAAAGGCGATAGCTGTGATCGTAAGAGGAGCAAGCCTTATAAACAGCTCGGGGAAGAGCATCTGCAAAAGCAGAATTGCAAGCATTGCAAATCCGCTTGATATCAGCAGAATAAAGAAGATTATAACTGTTACGGTAATGTATAACGCCCAATCCTTCTTAAACATGTAAAGACCTCCTTAAACGGCTTTGTAGCCTAAGCCTCGGATAGTTACAATGCTGAAATCGGGGTTGTTTTTGAATTTTTCACGAAGACGGTTGATATGCACGTCAACGGTTCTTTCGTCCGTGTCCGAATCCATATCCCACAGCTCGTCCATAAGCTGACGTCTTGTGAATATCTTATCTTTATATGAAATCAACTGGAAAAGCAGCATGAATTCCTTCTGCGGCAGCTCGACAGTGCCGTCAGGAGTAGTAACGGTAAATGCATCGTGATCGAGAACAGTATTACCTATGGTGATCTTGTGCTCACTTGCGATCTTTGACCGTCTTAACAGTGCGGCTATACGAAGAAGCATTTCTTCATCGTCAACAGGTTTTACCATGTAATCATCAGTGCCTGCAAGAAAGCCCTCTTTTTTGTCAATGTGCGATTCCTTTGCCGTAACCATGAGTATTGGCGTATCCCAACCGCATTCACGCAATGTTCTGGTGAATTCGAAGCCGTCCATTTTAGGCATCATGATATCGAGAATTATAAGGTCAACATGGACTTTATCCATGACTTCCAGACCCTCTTCACCGTCACATGCACACACTGTATCGTAGCCATGCTGTCTTAACACGGCTTCTGTCAGCTTTCTTGTATTTGCATTGTCGTCAACTATCATTATTCTGAGCATAATATCACCGCTTAAATGTCAATTAAACTTTGTAAGTGTTCCTGCGTTATAATCCCAGGCTTCAAAGCCTGCGTCAAGTGCAGGACTGTTTTCTGCAAGAGTGAAATCTCTGTTTTCTATGTCTTTAAACAGCGGATCTGCGTATACGGCGTTATTGTAATAGCCTCGCAATGTCATTATTACAAGCGAATATCTGTTGCCGATCTTCATTGAGTCGCCCGAATAAACAAGATTGCCTACTGTGTCATAGTCCCAATAGAGATTCGAATCATCCGCAAACCAACCTGTTTTCGTTGCATTCTTGTACATTACTGTTTTTTCGCCTACAAGAATGTTGTTGTACAGATACAGTGAGTTGTGGTCTTCGTGTTTTGTGATAAGGAGCTGACCGTCACCGCCGAAAGCAAAGATATTGTTGCGGATAAGATTGTTTTCACCGTAGTGCTGATGGAAGCAGTTTGAGGAGCAGTCATAGACAAGATTTTTTTCAACAGTGATGTAGCTTGAGCCTTCGTCAAGGTAAATACCCCAACCGCCGTAGCCTGTTGCTCCCTCATAGCAACCCACATTGTGAATAACATTTCCGCTGATGACGGTGTCGGGCTGAATACCGAGAGTGTAGATACCGCCCATATCCGAAAGCCAGCCGTTGCCGATGTTGTAAATAAGATTGTTCTGTATTTTGATTCCGTTTGTGGGATTTTCGCTGTAGCCCCATATCCAACCTACGGAAATACCTGTATACCAGCCGTCGTGAATCTCATTGTTTGAAAGCTCACAATCTTCAGCATGGGTAAGAAGAATACCTATTGCGTTGTTGAATATTCTTCCGTAGTAGCCGATATGACAGTCTGTCACGTTGATATTGCGTGTTGTTGCGGGAACGACAGCATCACCGTGGATGAAAACTGCATTGCCGCCGATCTCG